>JABMPO010000388.1 GCA_013203015.1 Fidelibacterota bacterium | reverse complement strand
TTTCTCATATCGCTTATGAGGATAAGAGGTTATCTGTTAAAGCTGAGCATAACGATCCATTGATCATCAAATTATCGGAGACGTTTTTTCAGCTGAATGAGGTGGTGGTTACCGGGACCAGGACGGAAAAAATCCATCAAAACGTCCCGGTGACTACCGAAATTATTTCCAAGAAAGATATTAACGATAGCGGTACTATGGATCTGGGTGAACTGCTGAACCAGCGGGCCGGTGTGGCTGTTACATCTTCCGTGGAAGGCGGTGCGGTAGTCAATCTGATGGGCATCGATTCCCGCTATATTTTAATTCTGGTTGATGGTCAGCCAATAACCGGAAAATTCAACAATCGCGTTTCCCTGGAACAGATTCCCACCTCGATTATTGAAAAAATCGAAATTATTAAAGGTCCCAACTCCTCACTTTATGGCAGCGAGGCAATGGGCGGTGTCATCAATGTAATTACCGGTAAACAAGTAAGTGGATTAACTGCGTCAGTACGTTTACGGCAGTCCGGTGATTTGACCACAATGCTGATAAATGGTGATGAACAGTTCTTTGGACCGCAGAACGGGAAACAAACCAATCTGCAAACCAATCTGGGCTATGGCAATAAAACTATCACCGGTCGATTAAATCTGGATTATAACTATGCCACACCCAATGATATTGCTACACATATCTCGGTCGATAAAATTAATCGATTCAGCCTGGGGAGCGAACTGACCTATAATCTATCATCACGATTTAAACTGCATTCGAAATATAATCTGTATCACAGCCTGGAAGAGAGTCACTCAGCTGCCATGAATGCGGCAACCAAGTTAAGCCGGAATAATTTATTGACCGATATCAGTTACAAACCAAGCCAGTCACTGGAAATACAGGCAATTGGCCGTTGGGCAGATTATTACCGTCATTACGATCAAATACGGCCCTGGAATGTGGCTGGAAAAATATATGAAAGCCGCGATACGACGACAGCCAATGACCTGGAGCTTGAGTTGATAGGTATTTATACTAAGGATAACACAACCTTGAATGTCGGTTTTGAACAGGGTGTGACCAGCTATGCTGGAGAACGGCGGGGTGTAGGTGATCACTCAATGACCACATCAAGCATATACGGACAGTTGGAATTCAGTCCATTTGCAAAAACAATTTTAGTGCTTGGTAGCCGCTGGGATGATAATGATGAAATTACACCGGTAATCAGTCCCCGATTGGCAGCTATGTATGCCCTTACCGAACGCTGGAAACTACGGGCTGCTTATGGTCACGGCTATCGCCAGCCATCATTCATGGAACGTTACATTGACTGGTACCACGCCGGAATTGGGTATTCGGTACTTGGCAATATCGATCTTAAACCAGAGCGATCAGCAGGCGGAAATATCGGAGTGGAGTATTATCATCCCGGAGAATATCAAGTCAGTCTGATGGTTTATTTTACAAAATTCAATGACATGATCGACGATTTCATATATGCACCCAACGTATTCAGTTACCGGAATATTAATGAAGTCCGGTACACAGGATTCGAATTTCAAAATCGCTGGAAAATTTCCAATCAATGGTTGGCCAGTTGGAGTTATAATTTCGTCGATAATCGCAATGTTGAAACCGATTCTCTGCTATCCAATACCCAGCCCCACACTGGTAATGTCAGACTGAGTTATCAAGATCGAAAAAGCCATTTGTCAGGCAGTATCAAGATCAAACTGGTTGGTCCTTATTACCCGGAAGAATTCAACACCGAAGAGGACGATTTCATTCGCGCCACAGTTAAACGAAAAACATTCAGCATTATTGATCTAGACATTAAATATACTATAACCCGATACGCAAAACTGGCAGTCGGCAGCCAGAATATTCTCGATTATACTGATGAAAAATACGGACCCTTTATCGGTCGTCGAGTCTATGCCGAAATATCAACAGAATTTTAATTAAGGAGAATTCCCAATGAAACTAAAATGGTTAATACTATCGATAGCATTTGCTATGCTATTCATGATTGGTTGTGAAGATAATGATGATTTTGAACCGATTGGTTACACCGGCAACATGAGCGAATCTGCCCAATTGTTGTCATTCAGCGATAATGAATTTGTCACTTCCTATGATATTGCTTTAGTCTACGAAAACAGTTCATATTGGGTCAAACTGAACACCGCAACCAATGTGCTGGCTGTCCCGGCCGATACTACGTATGATGTCGCAGAATTACCCCTATTTGGTTACGCTTCAGATAATGATACTAATTTTGTGATTGGTAATAGTTGGATAGATGATGATACCTACAATTTTAACGATAATCATAGTGTGCAAAGCAATGGACAAACTTTTTACGTCCGAACGACGGATTACCAATGGATAAAATTAGAAATATTATACGGATCGCAACTCTCTATGAAATTCCGTTGGTCTATTGACGGTCAGGATGATATTATTGATACAGTAGCGGTAAACTATACTGCTGATTCACCTGTATATTACAATTTTTCCAGTGCCTCCGAAGTCACACCGAATAATTGGGATCTCGGTTTTATAATGCTTCCAATTTATACCGGTCCAGAAATGGGATACATGAATATGCCCTCTTTAATTATGAATAAGTTTAACGACATTCAAGTTACTGTAATCACCAATCAGGATTTTGATGATATCTCAGCCGTACCAACCAGTCCAGTGTGGAATGATGATTATCAAATACTTGGATACGAGGGAACCTACGAAGTCTTGAATTATCACCATGAAATCACTAAGGTTCTGATCGACAATGCCGATTATACTTATATTTTTAGAACTGGGTCAAAAGATTATAAAATTCGCTTCTATGATTACGCCGGTTACACAGTCGTCTTCGATTTCGATGAATTATAATTAAAACGGACTTCATCCCTGGCCCCTGCTATAGCGGGGGCCTTTTTATTATTAATCGAGATCAACCGCCATGAATAATAGCATTCTCCACTACTTACCTATATTGACAACAATTGTATCCATTTTGTTTGCTAGAACGATTCTCAAACGTTATTTCAGCAATCGCAGTTCAAGACATCTGTTGTGGTGGGGAATTGGTGTAGTAGTATATGGAATGGGTACATTTGCCGAAAGCTGGATTACCCTGCTGGGCTGGAATCCAGTCATCTTCAAATTCTGGTACATTGTGGGCGCCTTGCTGGGCGGCGCTCCCCTGGCACAGGGTACAGTCTGGTTTCTATTAAAATCAAAGACCGCTCAAAGGTTATCCTATACATTGATAATTTATGTTGGGGTAGCAGCATTACTGGTAATCGCGAGTCCCATAAACTTCAGCCTGGTTAACCCACATCTGCCTAGTGGTAAGGTATTCGAATGGCAGTGGGTTCGCTTATTTAGTCCTTTTGTAAATACCTATGCCGTAATCTTCCTAATCGGTGGAGCCTTCTTATCAGCCTGGCGCTTCGGTGTTGCTTTCAGGCGCGATCGCACTAACCGGCAAATCGCCCGAGACCGGATGATCGGAAACATCCTGATTGCCATCGGTGCCATTCTGCCAGGAATTGGCGGTTCCGCCAGTCGCGCCGGTCACACTGAAATATTATATTTAACCGAAATTCTGGGAATTTCCCTGATCTGGCTGGGCTATTGGTTCAATGTCAAGCGATGACCGCTAGTAGATTAAACTCTTTGCTGTTTACACAGAGCATTGAAACAAGTGATTACCATATAATTCTTTTTTTTGATTAATCTAATCAGTGCAATCTGCCTGTCCACCGTAACCTTGGTGCAGGCAGATGTAATCCGTGGTTAGAGTTGTTCTTATTCATTATCGATCTCTACCACGATCTTCCCCGTACTCTGCCGTGATTCCATCAATTTATGCGCTGCAGTCATCTGGTCAAATTTGAAGCTGTGTCCCACAACCGGCCTGATATTATGTTTCCGTACAAAATCGGTTAAATCGGTCCAGACCTGTTGCATTAATTTGGGGTTTTTCAATAGATAGCCCAGATGAGATGCTCCCACCGCGTAGGAACGTTCGGCCATTTTGGAAATATTAACCCTGGGGATTGCCCGCAAAGTGCGATAAATGGAAACCGGATTCCACTTTTTCAAATTCAAACTGGCAAATCCGATTACCACCAACCGCCCAAATGGATTAAGCAATGCCAGTGATTTCCTAAATACTTCTCCGCCCACAACCTCCAGAACCACATCAACTCCATTTCCACTATTCAAACGCCGCATCTCAGCCGCAAAATCCTGCTTACGATAATTAATTACACCATCGATGCCTAGATTCTCAACAACGGTTTTCTTATGATCGCTGCCCACCGTACCAAACACCCTGCAGCCGAAAGCCTTTGCCAATTGAACTGCGGCCGTCCCTACTCCCCCGGCAGCAGCCTGGATTAAAACCGTATCGGTTGGCTTCAAGCGGCAAACCTCGAACAATCCCACCCAGGCGGTCATATACTGGACCGCAAAAGCGACATTTTCAGTCACAGAATAGTAGGTGATGGCCGGCAAAGCCTGGGTCTTGGGTACAACAATTTTTTCTGCATAGGCTCCAAACTGTGCAACCGTAATAACATGATCACCCACAGAATGATTCTCTACATCTTCTCCAATCGCATCGATCTGGCCAAATCCCTCCATTCCCAAAACATAAGGTAATTTAGGCGCCCAACCATAAAGCCCTTTCCGGGATTGGATTTCGGCATAATTCAACCCGATTGCCTGGAGTTTTACCCTAACTTCACCGGAACCGGGTTGCGGTTCGGCGATTTCCCTGATCTGTAAGTTTTCGACATTACCATGTTTGCGGAGTACAATTGCTTTCATTTCATTCCTATTTTTTCAATTCTGAAAACTTAAAGTTAATAGTATCCCGGTTCTGTCCGATCCAATTGCAAACCAGATTTGACCGGTCAAAGACAATCCCCGGATCTTCATTTTTTCCAGCATAGTCTCCATGGTTTCCCGGAATAATGCACACCGGCATACCCGTCCGGACGATTTCGATCAATGGACCATAAGCTAATTCCAGAATTCGGTCAGGCACCCGACTGCGAAAAAACAGATCACCACCATGGATTATTAGATCGGCATCGCCGGTTACCGCCCGCTGAAGCACGCGATTATAGTTGGTAAAGAAATCAACACCACGACGGCGGTGGACACCCGATTTTCGGAGAGGAAAATCAAATCCTAAATGAGTGTCAGAGAAAAACAGGATGCGGATCATGGTATTTAAATTAAACGCCAGCTTCTGGTGTTACAATTGATAACAGATTTTTCAGAATATTTTGGGCTGCAAAGTTATAATTACAGCAGGGATTTATTTGTACAATTCTCCGGCCAGATCATTCCGTTTTGAATTTTCTGAACAGTTTCCGCATAATGAGCATTTATCTCTAAGTTTTTACAAAAATCACTATAACTTATGTCATTCTGATCTCAATTTTTTGGGAGAAGAATCTCAAACAGATTTTTATTCATCAAAACTTTTGCTTGAGATACTTCGCTTTGCTCAGCATGACAATAATCTGTTTTGTAATCATATTTACCACCAAATTCAAAAAAGTTTGACTTTGATTATCTTAATTTAAGTAAATAATACAACTTATAACCTTTTAACAAATATCTTTTCATTTACACCCAGATTGACAACCAATCAAAAGTTTAATTGTCTATTATATTATAATTGCGCTAAAGGAAGGAAAAACAATGAAAAAATTGCCTAAGCATTTTATGTTTTTAATACTGCCGATTTTGCTATCTATAAGTTATGGTAACGACCGGATTACAGAAACAAGAGCTGTCGCCGATTTCAATGAGGTTCAGCTTGGCGGGTCCGGAACCGTTTATCTTACCCAGGGTGATACGGAAAAATTAGTTGTTGAAGCCCGATCGGATGTTATGCCATTTGTCAAAACTGAGGTTAGAGCCGACAATCTTTATCTTGGCATGAAAAGAAATCGTAAATGGGGTCATACCGGTCAGATAAATTATTATCTCACAATGAAGGATATTTCACGCTTGAGAATTTCCGGCTCCGGAGACATCATTTGTGAAAAATTGGACACTGACGAACTGAAATTGCACATCAGCGGTTCCGGGGGCATAGAACTTCATCAAGTTCAGGCAAAAAACCTGGCAGGACACATTACCGGTTCGGGAGAATGTACAATTGACGGGCAGGTTGACTACCAGGACATACATATTTCCGGTTCCGGCGAATATTCGGCGGCGGATGTTAAAAGCCAGAAAGCGGATGTTTCGATAAGTGGTTCCGGGGATGTAACGGTCTGGGCAATTGATAAACTTGATGTCTCAATCAGTGGCAGTGGACGGGTTGGCTATTACGGTCGACCGGGAGTATTCAGTAACTCCAGCGGATCCGGAAGCACCAAGCACTTGGGCGATCGCTAGTACCGACCCTTAAACTTTTCTGCGGGATATTTCTCACCATTTTTCAGCATTTTATTCCGAATTGCTGAACTGACATCGATTTCATGGCGGTTGGCAAATGCCAGGGCATAAATCAGAATATCGGCTAATTCATCTTCAGATTTCTGATGAACTTCAGGTTCATCAATTGAATCC
>JABMPO010000387.1 GCA_013203015.1 Fidelibacterota bacterium | reverse complement strand
GACTATAATAGATGGCCAACAAACCGGATCAGTTTTCAATTCACAATTGGATCAAGGGCCAACCCTTGTTCTGGAGGATTTAGCGATAACTGGCGGTCTGGCTGGTAATGGTGGTGGCCTGTATTTAAATGGAGCCGAAGTAACCATTTTAAATTGTGACATTTATGGGAATAATGCTAGTGATAATGGAGGTGGCATTTACGCCGAACATTGTTCGCAAATCCATATCGAAAACACCATCATATCTGACAATAGCGCAGACAATCAATCAGGTGGGGGTTGCTATTTTTTGGAAAGTAATGTAGATGTCTACAACTCCACATTTTATATAAACCAAGCCGTTAACCAGTATGGTGGTGGAATGTTCATTTATAATACAAATCAAGATGTTGTTTACATTATTAATATCTGGAATAGTACCTTTGATAATAATATTGCCTATGGATCTGGCGGTTTAAGTATTACTAGCGGGGCTTATGATCTGTCTGGTTTTGAGTGTAATGTAAATAATACAACAATTGTTAATAATACTTCGTTCACCAGCGCCGGAATTACTTTATGGGGTCAGAATACACATGCTAATATAAATGAATGTGTTATAATCGATAATTCTAGTGAATCGTATGTAGCAGGTTTACATTTTAATGGTGGCGCTAGTGGAAATATTAATCGCTGTACTATAGCTGGAAATATTGCTGGAACTGGAGATGACAATACCGGTAATGGTGCTGGAACAAGTGTGTGGAACGAATCCAGTGCCATTTACTCAAATTGTACAATAGTAAATAATTCGGGTGATTATGGTTCAGGTATTTCCGTTGGTAGTAATGCTTATGCTGAATTAGTTAATTGTATTCTGTGGAATAATTCACCAGAGCAAATATCGGTCGAACGCTATAACGATCTGGTAGGTGAAATAAATATTTCTTATACCGATTTGATGGGGGGTGTTGGTGGAATAAATATCCTAGATAATTCTTTTATTATTACCGTTGGTGAGGGAATTATAGATACCGATCCGCAAATTGTTGATCCTGAAAATTATAATTTTACCATTGCAACCACATCTCCCTGCATCGACGTTGGACACCCGGATCTGGATGGTGATGGTTATTCCTGGGAAACTGATCCTGACGATCAGGACCCCGATGGCACTAGGATGGATTTGGGGGCGTTTTATTATTATCAAACGGGTGGCAATGATTATCAAGTCATCTGGGAAACAACATTTGGCGATACTGCTGGTGATTACGGACTAGCTGCCGATGCCTGTGTCGATGGTGGGTTTATTATTGCCGGTCTGACTCATTCCTATGGTGCAGTTGGGGGCGATGCACTACTAATCAAAACTGATTCTATGGGAAATGAGGAATGGCTGACTACCTTGGGAGGTGACAGCTCAGATTATTGTTTTTCCGTTAAACAAACCAATGATCAAGGTTTCATTCTCACGGGTTCTACTATCAGTACCGGTGCCGGAGGGGGAGATGTCTGGTTGATTAAAACTGATCCAAACGGATCAGAAGAATGGAGTAAAACCTTTGGGGGCACTGGTTATGAGAGAGGTTACTCGGTGGCTCTGACCCACGATGGGGGTTTTATCATTTCCGGTATAACGGATTCGTTCGGCAGTGGGGATACTGATCTCTGGCTGATAAAAACTGACAGTTATGGGAATGAAGAGTGGAATCGTACTTTTGGCCAGGATGCCAGTGCTGATGTTGGTTATTGTGTACAACCCTATTATGCTGATGGCTATGTAGTTGTAGGTCATTCTGATACACTTGGAAACGGAGGAGGAGATCTCTGGCTGATTAAAACCGATAATGACGGTAATGAAGTCTGGAGTCGTACATTTGGTGGTACTGATTACGATGACGGGTATTCCGTTAAAGTAACCAGTGACAGTGGTTTTGTAATGGCCGGCAGAACTTACATCAGTGATGGCAATTCGGATGCTTGGATAATAAAAGCCGATAGTGAAGGAAATGAGGAGTGGATAAATTACTATGGGGGTGATGAATACGATCGTGCATATTCAATTATTGAAACGCAGGATGATGGATATCTCTTTACCGGTTATTCAAGTTCATATGGGGATGGCGATAGTGATGCCTGGCTGGTCAAAACCGATAGTCAGGGCAATGAGGAATTAAATCAGACATACGGTGGCAGTGGCTCAGATAATGGCCGGTCTGTCCTTCAGACCAGTATGGGGGACTATGTCGTTGCCGGTTATTCCACTTCATTTGGCAATGGGTCAGCTGATTTTTACCTGTTAAAAGTATCAGGGACTCATACTCCCTCAAGTGTTATTCATGTTGCCATCTGGGGTAATGACAATAGTGGTGATGGAAGTGAAGGAAATCCCTTCGCTACAATTCAGCATGGAATTGATGTAGCAAATGATGGTGATATTGTATTGGTACAGCCTGGGACATATCATGAAAATGTCATAATTAATAATAAAAGCATTATTGTAGCTTCACAATTTCTTCTGAATCAGGATATATCAAATATAAATAACACAATTATTGATGGAGAAAATACTGGTAGAGTTATTACAATAATAAATGATGGAGGGTATTCCAATTTGACTGTGGCAGGTTTTACTATAATTAATGGTGACTCTCCGTCGAATAATGATCCCTGGGCTGGGCATGGAGGTGGAATATTAGTCGATGGTTTAACAGCTAAATTAAATAATTTAATTTTACATAGTAATGTTGACAGTCTGGGCGCCGGGATAGCAATTATTAATGCCGATTCAGTGATGATTGATAATGTGATTATTCATGATAATACTGCCACCTTTTATGGTGGTGGTATTTACAGCGTTGGTTGTAATCAGCTGTATTTGAATGGAGTAACCATCAATAATAATACTGCAGAAGAAGGTGGTGGCTTATACTTTATAAATAGCGAAATAGCATATATTCGAAATTGTCTTATCTATAGAAATAGTGCTGAAATCGGTGGTGGAATTGAAGTATCTCAATCAAATATTGACATTGTAAATACCACTATTTGCAATAATTCTGCTAATTCTTATGGTGGTGCATTTTTAACATCTGGTGAGATTATTCTACACTCAGTCAATTCCATTGTATGGTTCAACCAACCAGACTTTTTATATAGTCAGGGTGGTCAATACGATCTATTTATGGAATATTCTGATATCCAAGGTGGAACTGACCAAATAATTGTCCAAGATTCCAATGGTTCAATTAATTGGCTGGATGGGAATCTAGTTAGCTTTCCTGAATTTATTGACCCAGAATATGATAATTATCGGCTGAGCCAGTCCTCACCTTGTATTGATACTGGCCATCCAGACCTGGATGGTGATGGGAATAATTGGGTGAGCGACCCGGACGATCAAGATCCCGATGGTACCCGGATGGATATGGGGGCTTATTATTATCACCAGGATACTACTGGTAGCCAGGTGACCACCGCCAGTTTAAACCCGGGATCAAATTCGTGGCTGGCTCAGGCCGATACGATCTGGATCGAATTCTCACAACCGGTGCACCAGGATATAGTGGCAAACTATTGTCAGCTTACAAGCGCCCATTTTGGCGATTTTGCCTATGAGGTTGGACAGGGAAGTAACCAGCGCTGTTTCATTGTCCCCACCAACTCCTATCCATTCATGGATTTAATTTTGCTCAATTTTTCCGAAGGAATGCAGGATGATTTGGGTAACCCAGTGGACATTTCCACAATCTCCGATAGCGAATTCTACACCAGTATGCCGGCTGATTTTAACGGTGATGGTACCGTGGACTACCAGGATTTTTCCACTTTTACTGATCTGTGGTATTCGGGCGACGAACAGTACATTAATCAGTTTGATCTGTTTCCACGATTTGGCGAACTCCCTAATATTGTTGTTACGCCTGACGGAAAATTTGGCTATGATGAACTTATGACTCTGGTCTACCTGTGGAATCATACTCATTTGCAACTCCAATCCCTGAGCCGGGTTGAACACGCCGGCACTGCCATGAAGCCAGAGTTAATTGTCCAGGGACCGACACTGTCTTGCGAGCTTCCCCCGGGTACCATGTCCGGACAGATTTTGATTGATTATAATTCGGCTTTAGTGCGCATAAATGGCAGTAGTCAAACTAGCCCGGAAAAGCGGCTAATTCTTAATAAGACTGCTGACAGCGTTGGGTTCATGATCACCGAATTCCTTGATTTTAAGTCCGCGGATGTCCCAGCGATTACTTTTAATCTGGAGGCTCAGACCAGACGCGATTACCGAATTGTTGTAAGTTTCACATTTCTGGACAACGACGGAGTGGTGATTTCAAGTGGACAGCAAGGTCTGGAAATAGTAGCGATTCCGAACCAATTCGCTCTCCATCAAAATTATCCCAATCCTTTTAACCCGGTCACGACGATAGATTATGATCTGCCGGATGATGGTCTGGTTAAGTTGACGATCATTGATATTCTCGGCCGACAGGTTATCCAACTGACTAATGAATATCAAACGGCCGGCTATAAATCGGTGCGCTGGAATGGTCGCAGTACGATGGGAAAGACCGTTAGTACCGGTGTATATTTTTACTCACTTGAGAGCGGTAAATATTCGGCTATACGCAAGCTGATAATTTTGATGGAGAGCGAATTGGTTCGGAATCGCTACTATTTCCAGACCTTGCTG
>JABMPO010000386.1 GCA_013203015.1 Fidelibacterota bacterium | reverse complement strand
TCGCAATCGTATCAGATTACTGCGATGGGTGAAGACCACAAAAAATGGAACCAGCAAACTGAAAACGATCAGGGAGAACGAAGCCGGGGCAATTTCTGAAATCGCTGGCAAGACCAGAATGAATATTGGCAGTGACACTGCAGCGATCATTGAACTGACGGATACATAGCCAGTGGCGATCAAGCTGAAAATGAATACCAGCAGGCAGAGTGGAAATGCAATTGGAAATAAAGCCAGCAGCATACCGGCCAGCGTTCCGACACCTTTGCCGCCCCGGAAACCCGCAAAGATCGTATAAGTATGTCCCAATACTGCCGCAAATCCACATAAAATTTGAACCAGTCCGGTATCAGTAATCGCCAATGACCCCTGAAACAGGGTCGTAGCTAATATGGCAGCTGGTAACCAGCCTTTGAAAATATCTATAATTACAACCACCAGGGCTGGTTTCCAACCCAGTACCCGAAATACATTTGTTCCGCCCGCATTTCCGCTGCCGTGCTCCCTGATATCGATTCCGCGGATCAATTTCCCCATGATGATACTGGTAGGGGTGGATCCGATCATGTAGCTGATCAGCAACAATAGAATTATTTGAATCATGAATACTCCTCGATTTCTTGGACTGCAATTGCCACGGTTCCAGGCCCGGCATGTACGCTTAGGGCAGGTCCGATTTGAGTTACCAGTACATTTTCGGCACCGGCCAATGACCGCAGTTTATCGGCCATTTTCTCAGCAATGTAATGATTGGTGGTGTAGGCCACGCCAAACCGATACTGCCGGGTTTTATCTAATTTTTTTATTACCCATTTCAATAATTTATCCTGGGGATCACGAATTCCGAATGTTTTTCCGGCAGTTCCCAGTTTTCCTTCAGCGTTGACGGTCAGAATCGGGTTCATCCTGATTAGATCAGCCACTTTTTTAATTGTGCCGGACACCCGGCCGCCTTTTACGGCAAATTCCAGCGATTCTAACCCAACATACAATTTGGTGTTTTTAACCGCAGTGTGAGCGATCGCTACCACCTCAGGCATGGATTTACCGGCTCGGGCAGCTTTGGCGGCCTCCAGTACTACCAGCCCGGCGCCGACTGAAAGGTTGAGCGAGTCCACGATTTCGATCTCGGTATTTTTCAATGATTTGCTGGCGGTTATTGCTGATTGACAGGTTCCGCTTGAACCGGCTGGAATATGTATCGAAAGAATTGATTTAAAATTATTAGCAAGCAGCTGATACTGCCGTTTAAAATCACCGGGGGAAGGCTGTGATGTTTTTGGATGGTGGGGACTGGTAGCTACTTTTGTCCAGAATTCATCGGTTGTTAGGCCGATTCTATCGACGATCATTTCTTCACCAAATCCCAATTTTACCGGAATTACATGAATATTATATTCATTCAGCAGATCGTCTGGCAAATCACAGGCTGAGTCCATCACAAAAGCGATGTCGCCCTGAGCGGTGTGGGCATCTTTTTGCTGTTGTATCATATCATCGGCTTTTTCGCCGGTAACCGATCCCTGTTCGGCACAAATGTCGTATACAACTTGTGGTGCATCGGTATGAATATGGACTTTCAGTTTCTCCGGTTTGCCTGCCAGAACTATGCTATCACCCAATGATTGCAGTTGTCGCTGTAAATATTTACGGTCGATATTGTTGCCACTGACAATACATTCCGTGCAAAACTGATATTTCTGATCAATTTCCGAATCGGCAGCTTCAATATCTACAAATGTATCAGCCGTTTCTTTCTTTTTATAGAATTTGATTTTTCCGCTGGTAACAAAATCCTGCATTCCTTCCAGTAGATATACAAATCCCTGGGCGCCGGCATCGACAACACCAGCTTTTTTTAAGACTGCAAGCTTTTTAGGAGTGTCTTTTAATGATTCCTGAGCCCGTTCCAGGCCATTGTGCAGTAATTCGCTGAAATCATAAATGCGGTCTGAGTGATTCCGGATATATTCCGACCAATCTTTAATCACCGTTAAAATTGTCCCTTCGCGGGGTTCCATCAGGGCGTCATAAGCGTAGTCGCAGGCCTTTTCCACCGCCTGGGAAAATTGTTTGGTGGTAATAGTAAGTTTGTCCTGGATGGCATCAGCGAAACCGAGTAGAAACTGAGCTAAGATAACACCGGAATTACCACGGGCGCCATCTAATGCAGAATCTGCGATTTTCTGACTCATTTCATTAATCTGGTTGGGCGATTTATCTGTTATACCTTCCTCAATGGCAGTCAATGTATAGGCCATATTAGTGCCGGTATCGTTGTCCGGAACCGGAAAAACATTAATTTTATTCAGATAATCTTCCCGGGCCAATACTTTTTGTAAGCCGGCATGAATGACACGGTACAAGCGCTTTCCATCCAGATATTTTATTGCCATGGAGAACTGATACCTTATTGGATATTCGTTAATGAAATGATTCTAAAATTTAGTAATAATAATAAGTAAAAACAGCTATTGAATTCAGTTTGCCAATTACATTGGAATTTCTAATTTGGTTTTGGTAGTCTT
>JABMPO010000385.1 GCA_013203015.1 Fidelibacterota bacterium | reverse complement strand
GTGTAACCTGCCAGGGCGCTGGTTGTGCCTTCTTCTTCCTGCGCAACCACTGGCACAAGAAGCATTAATATTAGAGTTAAGAACAATAACTTATAGCCTATACGCTGCATAGTACCTCCAAGAAAGTTTGTGTGATGTTAAAAGCTTGGCATTAGTTTACATTAAATTTATACTGGAATCAACTAATTCAGTGAAAATATTTTATTAAAGAATTTTTACCACGAAGACACAAAGTGCACGGAAAAAATATTTGTACAAAACAATGGTTGAAAATGACTTATAACAGTGACGAGTAACAAGTAACGAGGAACAAAATACCAATGACCGGTTTTCCGTTCACCGTTCACCTTATTCCTGACTACCGCCTACTGTTTTAGGGGGGATTACATTATTAGTTGAATGTCTGTACAGACATTCTGTACATTCCAACCATGAAAGAATATTCCTACACCGATACCAGACAACGCCTGAAGACCGTAATTGCCGAAGCTACCACAAACCATGAGGTAATCCGGATTACCAATCGCAATGATCGTAATGTAATTTTGATTGATGAGGAGGATTATAATTCTTTGTTGGAAACAGCCTATTTATTGCGCAGCCCCCGCAATGCCCAGCGTTTGTTGGTAGCGAAAAAGCGCAGTTCTTCCGCAGGATTGGATTTTGAGGTAGCCATTACACAATTGGATTTATGAGGACCATTATCCTTGATCCTAATGCGCTTGATGATCTGGTCTGGTGGGTTAAGACGAATAAAAAGATTGCCCAACGAATAATTAAACTGATTCGTGTTTCCGCGAAAGATCCTTTTAGTGGAATTGGAAAGCCGGAACCATTGAAATATGAGCTGCAGGGCGCTTGGTCAAGAAGAATCAACCACGAGCACCGTCTTGTTTATGAAGTCACCAAATCAAATATTCGTATCCTGGCTTGCCGGTATCATTATTGAGTGTAAACAGTAACGAGGGACAAGTGACTAGTGACAAGGGACGAGGAACAAGGGGTAAGGGGGAAAAACCAATGACTAGTTCCCGGTGCCCAGTACCTTGTGCCTTGTCCCCTGCTCTACCAGGGGCTGAAGATAATTCCCTTATCGCGTAACAGGGTTTTTAGCTGGCCAATCTTGCCAGTGAGTGACAGGTCATCCCCGAGCTGGAGATCAACTGTGATATCACTGGTTAATTCATCGCCCACCCAGATGGTTTCAATTTGATCCGGATTGACGGCGGTTTTAATTAATTCCAGGTCTGATTGACGAAGACCGATTGCAGTGACGATCAGGATCACACCCGCATCTAACAGGATGTGAGCAATTTCTGAAAGGCGTCGGATGTGTTCCTCCGGCGAATCATCGTGGCCTTTAATATCGGCATCAACACCATAGAGCACATTTCCAATTGCCAGAAAATATACTATTTTACCATCATCAAATAATTGATCTTCAAGTTTCTTGGCAATTTCTTTTCTACCGGAGTGACTTTGGCCGGTAATTAAAATCAGGGTTGATTTCTGATTATATTTCTCTGCCCGTCTTTCAGCGGATATTTTACTCTGCTCCCATTTATAATTTCGCAGTAACACCTGTTCCCGCACCGATGATTGTTTGTCGGTCTGGGCTTCGCGGATTATTCCGCCGCCACGAATTTCATAATTGTCGATGATAACAAACCGGCTGGTTAGAGCCAGCTTATCCGCCAGATCAAACGCGATGGGCTGGTTGAGTTTAAGTATACATTCCGCTACATCATGGCGCTCTACCTGGTTTTTACTCTGATTAATGTCAAGATTGGAAGCATCTACAATGCGAATGATCTGCTCCAGTTTAACGGCTACTTTGGCAGTTCCCACTTTGAGCAGGTATTCCTTCCCCTGTTGGATAGGATCATGGCCGATCCAAAACAGGCTAACTCGGATTCTAGTGGTGACTTCCGGTTGTGGCTCGCCGGCGATAGCGGCAATTTCGCCCCGGCCGATATAGATTTGTTCATTTAATGTAAAGCCGGTAGCCATCCCGGCGTGGGCTGTATCTGATTCTGGCCTGTTAAAGGCTTCAATTGATTTTACCGTACTGGTCTTTCCCGAAGGATAGAAAACCACCTGATCACCAACGTTGACCGTTCCGGTGGTTATTGTACCTGCAACGATCCGGCGGTCATCGCCACATGAAGTGAATTTATAGACTGCCTGTACCGGCATCCGGAATGGTTGTTTTACCGGGGCAGCTTCTTTTATGAAATAATCCAGCTCTTCCAGAACGGTCCGGCCCGAATACCAGGGTAATTTTTTAGAATGCCCGGCAATGCAATCCCCGGCAATGCCGCTGACTGGGATAAATCCCCGGGGAGTTACACCTATATCTTTCAGAAAGCTGGTATATTCCTTAACAATTCCGTCGAACACTTCCTGATTGTAATCAACCAGATCCATCTTGTTGACTAAAACGGTCAGTTGGCTGATTCCCAGCATTGAAATCATATAGCCGTGGCGCCGTGAATTTTCCTGGATTCCTTCATTGGCATCGATTACCAGCAGTGCCGCTTCTGCCCGGGAAGCCCCGGTAATCATATTCTTCAAAAATTCGATATGGCCGGGAGCATCGATTATGATATAATCCCGGTTTTTAGTACTGAAAAACACCCGGGCTGCATCGATGGTGATACCCTGATCCTGCTCGTCTTTTAAGGCATCTAATAGAAAAGCATATTCAAAAGGCTTGGAGTTTAATTCACAGGTCCTTCTGACCTGCTCCAGTTTACCATCCGGAAGCGAATTGGTATCAGCCAGCAAACGCCCGATAATGGTGCTTTTACCGTGATCAACATGGCCGGCGATTACGATATTCATTTGCTGTCGAGAGGAAGCATTTTTCATTTATTTACCACAAAGACACCCCGTCTACGCTTCGGCTACGGCGGGCAGGCAAAGGGCGCAAAGTTCACGGAGATATTTTAAATTGTAAATCATAGTTATTGAAAGTCAATTATTGTCATTTGTTACGTATCACTTATTACTAATTACTCGTCACAGCTTTACATGTATCCATCGCGGCGTAGAGTCTCCAGTCCGCCACCATCGTCTTTATCCTGAGCTCGTCCGGCCCGTTCGGCAATATTGACAAATTTCCCGGATACCAGTTCAGCTATAATATCATCCACGTTTTTAGCGGTGGATTCCACTGCAGTTGTGCAGGGATAACAGCCCAGGGAGCGATAACGCTGGCCGCTGCCCTGATCATAATACAGGGATACGGTGGGAATGCTTTCCTGTTTGATGTATTCCCAGATATTCAACTCTGTCCAATCTAATAAAGGGTGGATTCTAACATGGGTTCCGGGTGCGAAATCGGTTTTGTACTGGTTCCAGAATTCCGGTGGCTGATCACCCACATCCCAGTTGTTGCCCTGATCCCGGGCACTGAAATAGCGTTCCTTAGACCTAGAGCCTTCTTCATCGGCCCGAACGCCCACGATAACACCGGTAAATGGTTCGGTGTTGATATCAGTTTCATATTTACCGGTCTGATGGTTTAGGCGGTAGCGTTTCCAACTGCCATTTAATGTGTTTTTTAATGCTTCCGATTTTAATGACTGGCAGCATTGGATGCGGTTGACGGCCCCATCAGGGAAAGTGAGCTTATTCCTTAAAGCTTCTTCGTTCTGGCCGTAGATCATGGTTAGCTGCCACTCCAGCGCCAGCCGGTCCCGGTACTCAATCATTTCCGGGATTTTAAAATTAGTGTCAATATGAATCAGGGGGATCGGTACGTGGCC
Source organism: Fidelibacterota bacterium (assembly GCA_013203015.1). Lineage (GTDB taxonomy): Bacteria > Fidelibacterota > Marinisomatia > Marinisomatales > TCS56 > JABMPO01. The sequence goes on along the minus strand of JABMPO010000385.1, from coordinate 800 downwards.
AAAAAAGGCTTTGCGGGCCAGCCATAATAACACGGTGCTGTCTTTACCGATCGACCATAACATGCCCAGGTTTTTAAAGGCGGCATAGGCTTCCCGCAGGATGTGTACCGATTTTGATTCGAGTTCGTCTAAGTGATTCATGAGGGTTGTTGGTAACAGGTTATCATTTTTTGCTTTTGATAATAATTATAAGAAGTATGGCTGGTTTTCGGTCAGCTTCAATTATCTGATAGTTGTTAAAAATCCGGCCTGAAAGTTACAGCTTGTTAGGGGCATCAGTATGATTTTATTACTCTGCAGTGTAAACATTTTTTCTGCGCACCGGCACTCATACTAGTACTTCCAACAGACAGGAATGTCTGTCGTACGGTTGATAACTCTTTTAGGTGATAGACATTTTACTGCGCTGTAATTTGCGGATCGTAATTAGGGCATTTATTTTAACTTAAAACTGGATTTAAACATGGTAACTACTCTCATCGCACCCCATGGTGGCACATTGAATAATTTAATGCTAACTGACTCCGAGGTTGAAAAGCTGAAAGTAGATTCGGTTGATTATCCATCGCTAACGGTAAACGAGCGTCAGATCTGCGACCTTGAATTATTATTGAATGGCGGTTTCTCGCCCCTCACCGGATTTCTGGGAAAGACCGACTACGAATCGGTTCTGAAAACCATGCGCCTGGTCGATGGTACCCTGTGGCCGCTGCCCGTAACTCTGGATGTCACCGAGGCATTTTCTAAAGGTTTAATTAGCAGCGACAAAATTGCTCTTAGAGATCAGGAAGGTTTTGTCC
>JABMPO010000003.1 GCA_013203015.1 Fidelibacterota bacterium | reverse complement strand
TGAGGATTACCATTCTCATCCTCGGCCTGCAATTGCATATCTTCTTTCAAATCATCTATACCATCAAAAGCGGTTAATGGCATTTCCTGCAGCAATTCCGGCTTAAATAGTCCGTAACCTTCTTCCGGCTTGACGGTAACCTGAAGTTTATCGCCCACAGATTTTCCGGTTAATTCCTTTTCCAAGCCAGGAATAATTCCACCTGCACCTTGAAGGTAGGTTAAAGGTTTTTCACCCTCTGAGGAGTCAAATATTTTTCCGTCATCATCAGTAAGAGTATAGTTAATGGATACAACTGCTTTATCGGAAATTTTCATGAGTTTTCCTATTTTATCATTACAAATGATTAATAACCAACCGCCGCATTCTCACCTCGGGGATCGGCACCGCCGTAGATTCCGGTAGAGTCTGCCATCAGGCAATTAGCTCGTCCCATATAGCCCCAGTGATGGGTTTCGACCGTATGGCCCAATTTTTCCAGGTTCAGTTGCACATCTTCCGGGATACCGCGGGTTTCCCCATAGACAACGTCCGGATACCATTGCGAATGAAACCGGGGCGCCGCCACCGCTTCCTGGATATCCATTTCGTGGATCAGGCTGTTTAAAATAACTTGCAAAACTGTTGTTATTATAGTCGCGCCGCCGGGCGCTCCCACTACCAAGTACGGTTGCTGGTTTTTCAAAACGATTGTTGGTGTCATGGAGCTCAACATGCGCTTACCAGGTTCGATGGCATTGGCATCATTGCCCAGTAATCCAAAGGCATTGGGCACTCCCGGCTTAGCTGAAAAATCGTCCATTTCATTATTCAGAAAAAAGCCTGCGCCTTCAACCACAATTCCGCAGCCGAAACTGAAATTCAGAGTAGTAGTCACAGCAACGGCATTGCCATCTTTATCGAACACGGAATAGTGAGTTGTTTCCGGGCTTTCGTCAGGAAATGGCTGTCCGAAACTCACGTCACCGGATGGGGTGGCTTCCGTCAGACTAATTTCGGTGGATCGCAAGCGGGCGTATTCCTTGCTCATGAGTCGATCCAGGGGGACTTCCCAGAAATCCGGATCGCCGAGATGCTCGGCGCGATCAGCATAGGCACGGCGTTCGATTTCTGTTAATAAATGGATATAGGCCGATGAATTCCAGCCCAATGAATCGATGTCGAAATTCTCAAGCATATTCAGCATCTGGATAATTAATACGCCGCCGGAACTGGGCGGTGGCATGGAAATAACTTTGTATTCTTTGAATGTACCTTCAACTGGAAGGCGATATTCTGCCGAATAATTTTGCAAATCTTTGGCGGTAATCAAGCCCTGTCCCTGCTGCATTTCGGCTAGAATCAAATCCGCGATTGGTCCCGTATAAAATCCGTCCCGGCCATATTTCGCAATCAGCTTTAAAGTGCGGGCGAGATCCTTTTGTACTAACCGGTCGCCGGCTTTCCAATGGTTTTCAGCAGGTTTATTGAAAATGTCGTCAGCGCCCGGATCACGCTGAAAATAATCGTGATTATAATTGAGGTAGCGGGCGTAGCGGCGTGTAATGGGAAAGCCTTTTTGGGCCAGTTTGATAGCTGGCGCTAACAGTTGTTTGCGGCTGACATTTCCTGATCCATGGTCCCGCCAGGCTTTGTATAATCCATCCACACTTCCCGGTACGCCGGCTGCCAGGTGCGAATAGGTCGATAAATCAGGAATTACATTACCGGCTGAATCTAGGTACATATCTCGGGTGGCGGCTGACGGCGCCTGTTCGCGATAATCCAAAGCGAAATTACTGCCATCAGCCAGGTGGGCGACCATGAAACCGCCGCCACCAAGATTACCGGCCTGGGGATGAACCACAGCCAGAGCAAATCCGGTAGCTACTGCAGCATCAATGGCATTGCCACCTTGTTTCAGTATCTCAATTCCGATTTCCGAAGCCAGACGATTGGCTGACACTACCATTCCGTTTTCGGCATAAACCGGATCGGGATTCGCGGGCAGCGCAAAGGATTGAAGAATGATTGCTGCAAGTAAAAATCGAAAGGTGTTGGTCATAATATCAATTCATTGACTTGTAATTTGGACGGAAATATAAAAAATAAAGGTCATACTTTGACACGCCGAGTATGACCTTTATTTCAATTATAAATTTAACGGCGACCTTGCAGTTTGGCCAGCAGTCGCAGAATTTCCAGATAGAGCCAGATCAGTGTAACCAGTAGACCAAAAGCCCCGTACCATTCCATATATTTGGGAGCATTGCGTTCGGCTCCTTCTTCGATAAAATCGAAGTCCAGGACCAGATTCAAAGCGGCGATGCCCACTACGAATAAACTGAATATAATACCCATGTTCGAGCTGCTATGAATTAATGGTACGGACTTACCGAAAAAGCCCAGAATGAAACTGATCATGTAGATAAAAAATACGCCCCCGGTGGCGGCAGCAATACCCAGTTTAAAATTTTCGGTGGGTTTGATTAGACCCGAGCGGTAAGCCAGCAGCAGGGCAGCCAGGGTACCAAAGGTCAGGAATATAGCTTGATTCACGATCCCGGGGTACAGTTGGTCAAAATATTTGGATATGCCTCCCAGGAATAAACCTTCCAGCAGGGCATAGACTGGTACTGTGTAGGGCGCTAAATGCTTTTTGAATACCGTAACCAGGGCAAGGATCAAGCCACCGAAAACACCCACCATCATTAGTCCACCCATCTTAGGATCGTTGGTAGGCAGGTTCCAGGTGAATGTCGCTGTAGTCATAAGTAACAGCAACGATAGAGCGGTCTTGTTTACAGTGCCCATGATTGTCATGGCCTGGTCGGCTTCGACCCGTCCGGCTTTAATGAATGTTTGTGCCCGCAGGGCCGGATTACCAGAGCGCATAGAGAGATGCTGGTTCATAAATCAGTCCATTTTAAGTTTTATTATTGTGAAATTTCTCATGCAAAAAAATCTGTAACAATTCAATTCTTTTCCCATTAATGATTTGGATATTGAAACGTTCTGCTATTTGTACGGGTACGGCGCGCCATGCCCGAACGATATTTAGTAGTTAGGATTATCAATGGACTTGAAAATATTGTACTGATCCAGCCAGACCTTAAATAAATTTTTCCCTGAGTGATCGGGGTTGTCAGTATCGCGACTCCAGTTTTCAGGATTGGTAATGATATAATTGCGAATACGTTCAAGTGCTTCTTCATTGCGAATGACATGCTCGTAATAATTTCGATGCCAGATTTGTGATTTGATAAATAAGCCCAATTCATGAGCTGATTTTGTAACAGCAGATTTAAAGGATCTAATTATGGTTGGAATTGACCCTTGAACAGGTCTCCCAAATTTCTCATTTGTATGGGCATGGCGTGCCGTGCCCGTACTATCAGTAATGCTAATTATACTGTGGAGATGATTAGGCATAATAATGAATTCATCGATATTAATATTTGAACGAATAACGGCCGTCTTGCTCAATTCTTCTTGAACAATTTTTCCTAGTCGATTTAATCGCATTATATTATTTCGAATGGAACCGAAAATCGGCAGTTTGCCATAGCTGCAAATTGTAATAAAATAAATTCCCGATTGGGAATAATCATAACCCGCTAACCGAATTGATTTTCGGTTGGGTAACATTTCAATTATTTACTGTAATTATCAATCCGGTCCTGGATGGTGGAAACTATACCAGTGAGCGGAATCCGCTCCTGATTCTGGCTGTCACGATCGCGGATAGTGACCGTGTCGTCTTCCAGGGTTTGGTGGTCAACGGTAATCCCAAACGGCGTTCCGGCTTCATCCTGGCGGTAGTAACGCTTGCCGATTGAACCCTGCTGATCATAAATCACCTTCCAATGATTTTTCAGCTCATTCACTATTTTATGGGCAATGTCTGGTAGGCCGTCTTTCTTCACCAACGGACATACCACCGCTTTGACCGGTGCCACAGCCGGATGGAATCGCATGACTACCCGGTTGTTTTCCTCGTCCTCCCAGTAAGCGTCGGAAAGCACCGCCAGCAGCATCCGGTTCAAGCCCGCGGATGTTTCGATAATATATGGGAAGTAACGTTCTTTAGCCTCATCATCAAACATTTGCATGCTTTTACCGGAGTATTCCTGGTGACGCCGCAAATCGAAATCGGTGCGATTGTGAATACCCTCTATTTCGGCCCAGCCGAACGGAAATTCAAATTCGATATCCCAGGCCTCTTTGGCATAATGAGCCAGTTCATTTTCACCATGCTGATGGTAACGGACCTTATCATGATCAATACCTAGAGCTTCGGTGTAAAATTTAATCCGCTCCTCTTTCCAGCGCAGCATTTCATCGTCGTCGGTGCCCGGCTTAACGAAATATTGCATTTCCATTTGTTCGAATTCACGAGTTCGGAATATGAAGTTCCGGGCCACGATTTCATTGCGAAAGGCTTTCCCGATCTGGGCGATTCCGAATGGTACCTTCAGGCGCATGGCGCCTTGAGTGAGCAGATAATTGACATAGATCCCCTGGGCGGTTTCCGGTCGCAAATAAGCTTCCGAACCCGATTCTTCCACGGGGCCAACGATGGTTTTGAACATCAGATTAAACTGACGCGGTTCGGTCATTTTTCCGGTGGTACCGCAGGTGGGACATTTGGTGGTTGACCAATCGATTGACTCGTAATCTTCAGCAAATTCATCGGCCCGGTACCGGGCTTTGCATTGTTTGCAGTCAACCAGCGGATCATGGAAGTTGGAGACGTGCCCCGAGGCTTCCCAGATTTTGGGATGCATCAGAATACCACTGTCCAGCCCCACAATGTTTTCGTGCAGTTGAGTCATGGCCCGCCACCAGCGCTGGGAGATGGCATTTTTCAAGGATACTCCCAGGGGGCCGTAATCATAAACAGCGCCGAAACCGCCATATATTTCACTGGATTGAAAGATAAATCCCCGGCGTTTGGCCAGGGAAACAATTTTCTCTAAACGTACGTTTTTTTTCATTAATAGAATCTGATAATACTTTTATAGGACTAATCTAAAGATTTCAATTCCCGCTCGATTTGTTCGTCAAAAAGAATTTTCTCCTTGGGCTGTTGCGGGCTTTTGCTACTGGCTGCGATTGCTTTGGGTGTCCGCAGGTAATTGATAAATACGGCGATTCCGATTAATGCAATCAGAATCGGTGCAATCCAGGCCATCAGGTTGAATCCGGTGGCTGCCGGTGAAGCCAGTATCCGTTCGCCGTGTAGCTTTACGAAATAATCCAGTATTTGTTCTTTATTCAGACTGTCTTCAACCACCAACCGGCGGATTTCTTGTTCCATCTCGCTATGACCATGGTCGTAAACCGTTCCGCTCCAGCAGCAGGGAGCGATCAGGCTCTGTTCCAATTCAATTATTAGTGTCTCTTGTGCTTCAGTGGCGGCCAGCACCAGACTGGCAACCGCTATAAAGCTAATGATTAGTTTTTTCATTTTTTACGTCTTCGTTTTTTTGTTGGTCCCGCTGCTATTTTCTTATTGATCAAATCAATCGCTTGTTCCGTAGTTAAATCTTCATGGTTGATATTTTTTGGTATAGCGGCGTTGACCTTACCATCAGTAATGAAGGGACCGTAACGGCCATCCTTCAGGACAATTGTTTTACCAGTTTCGGGATGGGTTCCCAAAGTCCGCAGTTCGGCACTGGGTTTACGGGCGCTTGCTAAAATTGCCACCGCTCGTTCCAGGGTCACATTCAATGGTGTATCCGGCATAATTAGTTTCTGGTTGGTGCGGCCACTTTTCAGATAAGGTCCGTAGCGGCCGTAATCGGCGAGAACTTCCTCGCCGGTATCCGGGTGAGCACCCAGACTGCGTGGCAGGGTCAGCAGGCGTAAAGCCAGGTCCAGGTTCAGTTCGTCGGGGTCAATATCTTTTGGAATCCCTTTGCGAACCTTGGTGTCGCCTTTTTGAACATACCTGCCGTAAGGACCTTCTTTGATAAAAATTTGTTCTCCGGTTTCCGGATCGGTACCCAGTGTTTCGGGTTGCTCATTGCTCCGGGCCAGTAATTCCAAGGCACTTTCCAGATTGATATCACCAGGAGCCAGGGAATGGGGGACCGATTTACGCAAGTCTCCCTTTTGGATATAAGGTCCATAGTTTCCGACTCGGGTCTCAACAATAATACCATCGTCTTCGCCCAGCGAAATCGTGCAGGCTTTGCGGATATCAACCTTATCTTCCAGCATTTTTTCCAAACCGACCATATCCTTGCCGCCAAAGTAAAATGCTTCCATAAACGGCAACGCCTGTGCGTCGCCACGGGCGATTGCATCTAGTTGATCTTCCATTTCGGCCGTGAATTTGGCATTAACCAGTGATTCAAAATGGTTTTCCAGCAACTGAACAACCGCCACAGCCAGGAAGGTGGGAATCAATTTGCCTTTCCGATTCTCCACATAATCCTTTTGCATTATCCGGCTTAAAATATTGGCGTAAGTCGATGGCCGGCCGATTCCCTTGGCTTCCATTTCTTTCACCAGTGAGGCCTCGGTGAAGCGTGCCGGTGGTTTGGTCTGGCGTTCATCTACCAGCAATTTTTCGCAAGTTAGTCGCTGATTAACTTGCAACGCCGGCAAGACTGTTTCTTTGTCGGCCAATCCAATATCTGGATCATCGCTGCCTTCAACATATGCCCGCATGTAACCGGGAAATAGAATCACTTTGCCAACGGCGCGAAAATCAGCTTTCTGGTTGGTTACGGTGACAGTCGTTTGCATTAATTTGGCTGGTTTCATCTGGCTGGCTACGGTGCGTTTGCGAACCAGATCGTAGAGCCGGGCAGCGTCCTTATCAAGCTTAGCGGCCACTTCAGCTACTGGTTTGAAAGAGCTGCCAGCCGGCCGGATGGCCTCATGGGCTTCCTGGGCATTTTTGACTTTGCGGGTGTACTGGATCGGTTTTTCCGGTAAAAATTGGCTGCCGTAACGTGATTGTATTTCGTTTCTGGCAGCATTCAAAGCTTCGCCCGATAAGTGGGTGGAGTCGGTACGCATGTAGGTTATATAACCAGCTTCGTACAATGCCTGAGCAGTGCGCATAGTCTTACGCGCCGAAAACCGCAATTTGCGAGCTGCTTCCTGCTGCAACGTGCTGGTTATAAACGGCGGTGAAGGCCTGGAAGAGAGCGGTTTTTCTACGATGTCGCTGACAACCCAGGGTCCCGGTTCCAGTTCTTTGGCCAGGGTTTCGGCCTGGGTTTGCGACAGAATCATCAAATTTTTCCGGGTCGGCAGTCCGGTTGCGCCATCGAAGTCTTTCATGGTTGCCAGGCGTTGACCATCCAGTCTAAAGAGTTGGGTAGAAAATATTTTTGGATCGCTGGTGGCTAAATCGGCTTTGAGAGTGTAATAGGTGG
>JABMPO010000384.1 GCA_013203015.1 Fidelibacterota bacterium | reverse complement strand
TCAATTTTATTTGAATAGCGACTATCGGTTTCGGCACCATCAATACCTTCCAATCTCAAGTGAGCAATAGCATCCTCAACCGTTCTGCCCCGTACGTCAACCAGGTATCGATTTTCACCTTTCTTCGTGTACTTTGGCATCAAAATAGAGTTAATCATGACCAGACCAAGGATCAAGAAAACCCCGAGCACGAAAATATAACGACCAAGTGATTTAATCATTCTGCAATAAGCCTTGCTGCGAAAATGCCATCAACTCCCTGCCGGTGGGGTATAGTTTCCATTGTATTGTTAGGAGTAATCCATTCTTTTGGAATTAAGCTGTCCAGTTTATCAATTGAAAAACGAGGATTAAATTTAAGATATGACTCTACTACATTCCAATTTTCTTCCGGTTCCAATGAACAAGTGGAATATATCAATCGTCCGCCTGATTTCACCGCTCGACCGGCATTAGCAAGGATCTTCGATTGAATTTCTACCATTTCGGCAATATTTCCGGGACTACGCCTCCATTTGATATCAGGCTTGCGCCTAATTACTCCGGTACCGGTACAGGGAGCATCGACTAAAACTGCATCTGCGAGGGGCAGATCGGCTGTAGACACATCACAGTTTTTCCAGATTATTTTTGAAAAACCATGACGCTTCACATCTTCCATAGCCTTGGCAATTCGTTCAGGGTCAGAGTCGCAGGCAATAATCTTAGATCCGGGATCACCAGCAGTTCGCTCGGCTAAATACACCGTTTTCGTACCTGGAGCTGCACACAAGTCCAGAATTGTTTCACCGGGCTGGGGGTCCAATATATCAACTACTGAACCGGCGGCCCAGTCCTGTACGGACACCGAACCATTACGAAATAAATCATGTTGAAACAGTGCTAAGCTTCTGCCGGTTATTGAGAAAAACAAATCGGAATCTGGCCGCGGCTCGATCTTCAGGTCGGCTCCCGCGAGCGTTTCAATCAATTCTTTAACCGAAATATTAGTCGCATTGCGGCGAATGGACAGCGCTGGAATTCGGTTTTGATATTCACATAACGCTTGGGTTTCTGCTACCCCAAATCGTGTTTCCCACTTCACCCACAGCCAGTTCGGAATCGAATTCCAGCTTGCCAGAAGTTCCGAAGTTGCGTCGTCGTCCGGCCCGGCAAGAGGATCCGTTTTGGCAATTTTTCGCAGAATCGCATTGGTTAATCCCTTGACGCGTTGACCTACCCTCTTACCAGCCAAATCCACATAAGAATGAATAATCGCATAATCGGGATTAATACGATCGATCAATAATTCATAAGTCGCCAGTCGCAGTATAATCAATAATCGCGATTGCAGTTTACGAAGTGGTCTGTCAGATACCGACCGCAGCCAATAATCCAGCCGGCCCTGCCAGCGGGTGGTTTGCTGAATCAGGTTAGTGACTTCAGCGCGAACTTGGCGCGACAGTTGTTGCCTGGAAAATATTTTATCACGAACAGCATTAAGCCGCAAGTCTTTCCGATTTGTTTCATCCAATATATCGACGGCAATATTCCGGGCATTCGAGTCATTCACCTAAGATAATACCTCGTGCTATGCTAGTTCCGCGCAAAAATTCTTTTACATCGAGGCGGCGTTTTCCTTCCAATTGGCAGGATTCTACGGCAAGAACCCCGGAGCCGGTCTGGATCTGAAGTTCGGTATCAGATACCAATACAATTTCACCGGAAACTGCCGCTTGCTCAGATTCAGGAAGACAAACTGACTTGAATAATTTTAATCGTTTACCGGCGAAGGTAGTAAACGCTCCGGGAATCGGCGCCAGGCCACGAATCAAATTAAATATTGCTGAGTTTGGTTGATCCCAGTCGATGCGGCATATTTCTTTGGTAATCTTCGGCGCCTTGGTCGCTCCTGAATTATCCTGAGTATGAAAAACCGCCCGTCCAGCTATGAGATTTTGTATCGTATTCACCATCAGATTCGCGCCGGCCAATTGCATACGCTGGGCTAAACTGCCATAATCATCTTCAGGCTGAATTGGCAACTCAACAAAATCAATGATATCGCCGGTATCAACCTTGGGTTTGATCAGGAAAGTAGTCAATCCGGTTAGCTTATCCCCGTTTATCAATGCCCATTGGATAGGAGCTGCCCCACGGTATCGGGGTAGCAATGACCCATGCAAGTTGACAGAACCGAGTTTGGGAATTTCCAGTAGTATCTGAGGTAAAATTCTAAATGCGACCACGACAAATAAATCCGGTAGCAAATTGCGTAATTCAGAATGAAAATTAGCGTCATTCAGCGAATCCGGTTGGATCAATTTTAAATTCGCAGATCGGGCGGCCAGCGCCACTGCTGAAGATCGCAGATTTCGACCGCGCCCCACTGGTTGATCCGGATTCGTTACCACACCAACTACGTCAAATCCGGAGCCTACTAAAGCCTGCAATGTGGGAACGGCAAATTCAGGATTGCCCATAAAAATAAGACGCATTTATTTACCCTGGTAGCTGTCTATGTCTGGTAATTAATGACGATTTCCAGGTACGAAACTGATGAAAATGAATTATTTTTTTGGTGATTGCTTTTTCCCTAGTTTTTCAATTTCCTTCAGTTCCTGATTGAATTGCATTTTCACCAAAGGACTGACTCGGTCGATCATTAAAATGCCGTTTAGATGGTCAATTTCGTGCTGGATTACCCGCGCAAGCATTCCATCAAATTCTTCAACTTTGGTTTCACCGGAAATTGTCTGGTATTTGAGGGTAATCTCTTCGGGTCGTTTTACATCAAAACGGATGCCTGGTAGCGACAGGCATCCCTCTTCCATGATAATTTCACTGGACCGATCGATAATTTCTCCATTGGCAATAACCAAGTGACCATCTGTATCTTCAATATGACTTACATCGATAACCATCAGATGTAAATCAATTCCGATTTGATTGCCAGCCAGCCCG
>JABMPO010000383.1 GCA_013203015.1 Fidelibacterota bacterium | reverse complement strand
TGATGAAGTCTATTACAATGAGGATTTTCCCCAGAGGGGTGGGGCATCGTTGTATTTGTCTGATTATTCTTCCGACTATAATTTAGCGGGAAATTGGGCCCCATCGATCCATTCTTTTGGTGACGGCGATCTGGGGACACCGGGATATGGAGTCAATGACAGTCTAAGCGTGAATCCGCTGGCAGTGCCGGACCAGATGATTCTTTTAAACAATTATCCCAATCCTTTTAATGGTAAAACAAAAATTGAATTTCATGTGCTTACCGCTGCGCAAATAAAATTAGCAATCTATAATTTGGTCGGACAGGAAGTGGTGGTCTTGCAGGATAAATATCTTGAACCAGGTGAATATACAATCACCTGGGGAGCTGATAATCTATCCACCGGAATTTATCTGGTGCGATTAACTATCGACGATGTTAATTTAGCAGTCGCTCGGAAAATTCTTTTCCTGAAATAGCATTTGAACGTTAGAGAATTTTTTTAATTTGAAAGATAAACTACCGGATATTTACCGAACATTTGTTTGATTAAATAAGCTAAAGAACATATAAATGAAAATTTTTTTTCAACACCAGTTCTTATTATAAAAAATCTATGGAGGTTCCCATGAAGCTATCGTCCATAATAGTTGGTTCAATAGTATTTATTTCATTTTTATCAGCCCAGGTTACTACTTCTTATAGTTGGGAAGATGGGGGTACAATTCTCGGTTTATACGGTAACTTGGCCAATCCGGCAAATGTTGGAGCCACCGGAGGAGTCGAGCCCTACGACGGAGCGGCGATGCTAACCGTATCCGAATCGCCTGTGGGAGATACACCCCAGGCCTTTATTGCTTTCATCGAAAATCTTTCTCAAGATGATGTAGTTACTGCCAGTTTCTACGGTTATGACGATACACCGAATAACCCTCCCTCACTAAGAATTTGGGCCAGTTACGCTGCCAATGGGGACATTGATGCTTATTCCGGTTCGGCCAGTGGTAATTTAGATTACACTGATGGCAGCGGGTGGAGTCAATTGAGCTACACCTGGACAATCCCCGCCGATCAGGAAGCTTTGGTAATTCAGGCGCGACTTTATAGCGGTACAGATGATCCCACAGTATATTTTATTGATCTGGTCAGTGTAACAGCTCCTGCCACTGCTAACGTGACCTATCCTTCTCCACCATCTCTGGAAGCTGACGCCGGTTCCGATCAGATTGTCAGTGTGGATGCCAGCGTAACCCTGGACGGCTCCGCTTCAACCGGATCGATTACCAGTTATTCCTGGGCACAAATTGGCACTCCGGTCGTAACAATCACCAACGCCGATGCAGCAATAGCGACATTTACTGCTCCGGCCACAGCGGCTGAGCTACAGTTTGAGCTTACTATTGCCGAAGCCGGCGGTGCTACTGCTACTGATACTGTGGATGTGTCGGTATTGGCAATTGGTGCCAGTCCAATAATTATTACCGAATATATTGAAGGTTCATCGGGAAACAACAAGTATCTGGAGCTATATAATTCTTCGGATACGGAAATTGATTTGATAGGGGAAGGTTATACCCTTGGTCGTGATGATAATGGTAATCAGGATTTTTCGTATGCCCTGTTGAGTGACTGGGGCAGCTTGAGCATTTTACCGGCTGGTGCGGTCATCGTTTTAGCTGCAGACGGTCATGAATTATACGCAACCCCCGATACGGTTCTGGTCTATAATTCCCCGGTTCATTTTAATGGTAATGACGCAGTCGCGTTGATGAAAAACAGTGTCATCGTCGATATGGTGGGCGAACTGGGTAATTCCATCGATCACATCAGGGATATGACGCTCAGACGGTTAACTACGGTAACAGCCGGGAACCCGATTTTTACCTGGAGTGAATGGACCCAGCACCCCCCCGAGGATGTAAGTGGATTGGGTGGATTGGGGGTTGGTCCTGCTTTCACCAATATTGCATTTTCCCCGGAGTTTATCCTGGACAACACAGCTATCAATGTACAGGTTGACATTATCCCAGCCGATAGTGGAGCTGGCCTGGCAACAGGTCTTGTGGCCTATGGCGATAACTTCTTGAATACAACCGCCATTTACCCCAGCGGGGATACCTGGTATGGTCAGATTCCTGCCTCAGCCACAACGGCAAACTCCGCTTTTATTTTTCTGTTCCGGGTTACCGATGATGACGGCGTGGAATATTCTTCGTCGCCAACGACCTTGATGATCGCCAGTTCCACACCAATGGATATAGCCAATATCCATACCAATATCAGCAGCCTGGAGGGTAGCATTCAAACAATTTCAGGTGTAGTGACAATTGGTACCGGCCTGCTGTCCACCTCCAACACTTCCGGCTTTATTCAAGATGGATCAGGTCGTGGGCTAAATCTTTTTGATTATGGCAACACTACCCCCAGTTTTGCGCTGGGTAACGAAATGACGGTGGTGGGTGAGGTTGATCTGTATTTTACAACTGTCGAACTGGTAGATTTCATCTATAATATTGATGCATTGGAGAGCACAGTACCTGCTCCCCTGGCCGTGTCAATTACCGATGCCGTTTCACAGGCCGCAAATTATGAAGGTACCTTGATTCAATTGACCGGTACGGTTGCATCAAACACTGATGAGACCACAGCTTATGCGATTGTGCTAAGCGATGGTGGCAGTGGATCAGCTGATGTGCGAATCTGGAACAGTACCGGTATCGATGCCAGTCAATACACGGTTGGTTCCACACAGACATTTGTAGGTGTCGGCAGCCAGTACAGCGATGTGTTCCAGCTGTTAATCGGCTATGATGCCGCTACCTATCTGACTGTTGAACCGGATGAACATTCCCAAGCCCTGCAGTTCGCGCTTTTACCGGCCTATCCCAATCCATTCAATCCGGTAACTCAAATGACCTGGCAGGTCGAGCAGGCCGGCGATTATACTCTGGCGGTTTATAATATTATGGGTCAGGAGCTTGGTGTGCTGCATCATGGTCCGGTTGCGGTTGGCAGTTATACTACCGAGTGGAATGCCGGACATCTGTCTTCTGGAGTATATTTCGTGCGTTTGTCCGGCAATGGTGCACAGGCGATTCAGAAGGTAATGTTGCTGAAATAGGCCGGATTTCCGTACTCTTTTTGATTAATGAGGTAAATTTGTGAAAAACCTGAAATATTGGTCGATCGTTTATGTGGCTGCTGCCATTTTAGCAGGAACACCCGATCATCTGATCTTTACCGAGCTGGTTCTGCAACCTACGGCGGGGTCCTATATTAAGTTACAGAACCCTACCACTGATGCAATCGTATTATCGGATTATTATTTAACCGATGCTACCGATACAGGTGCTGGTAAATTCTATTATCTGCTGCCTACCGCCAATGATTATTGGAGTGCAGACATCTTCGATTTTATCCTGCGGTTTCCAGACGGTTATTCCATCGCTGCGGGTGCTGAATTGGTAATCGGTGTTTATGACAGCACCACTTATCAATCAGAATATGCTTCCTTCCCGGATCTCACCATTCAGGAGAGTTTTCGTCCTGCGGTAGCTGGTTCTCCCAGTAAACCTGTGATACCTTCAAACGTCCTGGATATCGTGAGCGAAACACTGGTGCTTTTCAAATGGGATAGTATTGCAACTGTGGTTCAGGATGTTGATTATTTGATCTGGGGCAGCACGTCCCATGCCATCGATAAAACCGGTACAGGCGACTATCTGGATGATACGCCCGTCACTTCTCAGTCTTTCATGCCTATCCATGTCGACAATGAGAAATTATTGCGTACCGGTGACGAGGGTAGTGAGACCACCAGTGGTGGAAACGGAATAAGTGGGCATGATGAAACCAGCGAGGATTTAGCCACGACCTGGCAGGTAGTTCCACTGTCCTCCGGTAAGCCGGAAATCATCCATAGCTCGGTGACGCCCGCGATACCGATGATCGATGACGATTTAACTTTTCAGGCTATCGTTACCGACGATGAAAGCGGTGTCTCGGCCGAGCTGGTGCATATTTTCAATACTGTGACAACCGTAAGTCCTATGACGGTTACCGTCGGTGATACTTTTCAGGTTATTCTACCGGCCCCCGGCAATGCGGGAAGTTTACAGTGGAAAATCAGGGCTGAGGATGCACAGGGATTGAAAGATTCCACTGACTGGCGCGTACTTGAAATTGTCAATCTACCGGAAACGGTCACCATCAGGGATGTGCTGGATAATATTGATCAATATAACGGTACAATTGTGGAATTAGTCGGGGTGATCACGGTGCCGGCCGGAATTATCTGGGATGGTCGGAGCCAGGCTTACCTGCAGGACAATTCC
>JABMPO010000382.1 GCA_013203015.1 Fidelibacterota bacterium | reverse complement strand
TATTTGATTTTCCACGAACACATCTCAGGGCTGGAGTTTATTCGCCGCACCAGTGACATTCATTTGCAGGGGTTGCCAGTCAGTTTAAACGGTTACCAGTACCAGGTTTTCTGGGAAATGCGGGAAGTCTGGGATGATCAATATGGGCGCTATGGCCAGTTGCACGATCTGCTAAACGGTCAGGGAGTAACCAGCATCAAAGAATCGATTAAAGATTTGTTCCTGAAACCGGTTCGCGATTCGTTTTCTACTGCCTTTAATAAACAACAACTGTCAGCGATTAATAAATTCGCGGCAGAGATTGTTAAGTTGTCCGACAGCCAATTGGCTGCAGAAAAATTAGCCTCTGAAATCACCCGATCCAGCGTACTTGTGGAACAATTTATTAAAACAGACCTGGCTGCAAATAATGTTGATTTTGATTATCTAAAGATCAAATTGTCTGATGAAGCTACTACTGCTACACTACGAATCTGGGGACTCCTGCGATCAATTGGGAAGGCTGTGAATCCTGTTGAATACCCACGTTTCAGCCGGCGACTGATCAGTGAATTGGGTCTGGAACGACCCATGACAAATATTCTTTCGTCGGCCGGTATACCGGCTGAACAAATCGAAGGTAGAATTTTGCTGGTCAAAATCTTATGCCGTTATCAACATCATTTGACCAAAGCTAAAATCGATGATTCACGTCAATTATTCCGTACTCTATTAGACGATGGACAGATTCACAACTTTTTGGGGATCAATAGTTTTGAAGGTATAATTTATTTCAACCAGGAAGCATTTGAAGACCTGACCTGGTGGCTGACTGCTATCACCGTCGTGGACTTAACCAACGCTAATCGTCCTGTTGATGAACTGTTAAAACTACTCCAACACTGGCAAGGGGCGGCTATTAGATCTGAATTTCAACTGGAAAAACTGTTGGAAGAATTGGAATATTAGTCAGGGCGCTGATTGGTACGCGGCCCGGCGCGCCAGATAAATTTCACTCATTTCTTGAACCCTTTCCTCCTCGTAGGGCCGCAAACCACTCAGGATCAATTTCTTAAATCCGGTTCCAATTGACTTATTATCTTCATTCACCTTGAAGTACAGTTGGGCTTCGGCGCGCTTGCCGGTTATCTCCAAGGTGGTTTCGGTCAGTTCCAACAAGGGTTCGGAAAGCGATAGATGATCGAGAGTAATTGACATGCTGTCGTATATTACCAAAGGACGGGCGGGATTAACCATAACCTGATGCTGGGCCATCAAAGGAACCAGAATATGGGGAAAATTCTGGCCCGAAAAGGCGACATACTTTTGTATAAGCTGCTCAATCAGATTAGTGTTTGAGTTGGTTTCCCCCTGCCGAACAACCCGCAAGCAGGTTTTATCTCTCTGGTCTGTGATTGCAAACTGATCACCCGGTGAATCTGGGAATCGCAGTTCCGCACCATTACGCACCATTCCGGTAAAAGTGAACTGCATGCTCTGACTTACACCATACTTGGCCAGAACCAGGGCAAATAGCAAATCGCCCGGCACACAATAATATTTATTACCCGGGTCATGAATCGGATTAAAATCGCCGGAAATATCCTTGGCAAAACTACTGGCATGATCAGCGCTGATACGTATTATCCCCTTGTTCTCAGAATAAAATCGATTTAAAAACATGGGGGATATTAAGAACCGATCAATAATATTGGCAGGTTTTATGATACGCCAGCATAATTTGGATAATAATAGAAACAGGCAATTAACCGGACAACCATCTCCTGTTTTGGATGTCTTAAATTCTGTGAGAGAGCAAGAGGACTGTACTCCGACTTGAAGCTCGCCGGTAATTACGAATACAAATTCGAGATTAGGAATGAATCATACCAAATATTTTATAATTGCCCTTTTATCATTATCCCTGCTGGCCCTCGAGCTGGTTTGGACCCGCATATTTTCAGCAGAATTTTTCTACACCTTCGCCTTTTTAGTATTATCACTCGCCGTATTAGGATTGGGTCTCGGAGCGCTGGCAATTCGGCTATTTCCGATACTGGAACGTAAAAATTCCCTGGGATTAATATTGGTGTTTACGGCTCTCATGTCTCTGATCGGACCACCAATTGTATTTATCCTGGGATTGAAATTCTCCGTAGTTTTCGCCAGTTGGTCCATGGTAGGTAAACTTGTCCTGACAATTCTGTTACTCAGCTCAACCTATTTACTGGGTGGAATGGCACTGGCGATTTTATTTAAACGCAACCATCGAGACATGCCCAAACTTTACATGGCCGATCTGTTGGGTGCCGGATTCGGGGTAATTCTGGCTGTGATTTTGATGAATACCTTTGGCACACCGGTTGCCACCTTCCTGATTGCCCTGCCGGTCCTGATTGCTGCACTACTGGAGTGTCGCGGTTGGCTCAAGGGTTTACCGCTACTGCTATCAGCCGTAATGATTCTGCTGACACTCAACGCTGAATCGTTACTGCAATCGGATAAACCAGAGCGGGCACCGGTAATCTATTCCCATTGGGATGCCCAAAGTAAAGTCAAGATATATGATTTTGCCGAAAATTACCGAGGGCTAAATATTGATGATGTGGCCAATTCACCCGTCTATGGTTTTGACGGTAACTGGGATAAACCGGATTCACTGTTGTTTGAATTTGGGATTCCAGTGGAATGGCTGATCAAGCGATTTGACGATTGTTCATTCCTGTCGCTGGGTGCCGGCGGTGGCAGTGATGTGGTTCAGGCACTCCAGTTCGGCGCAACTGATATTC
>JABMPO010000381.1 GCA_013203015.1 Fidelibacterota bacterium | reverse complement strand
GGGATTTGAACCCGGTTTACCTGCACTTATTGCTCCACTTAGAGCTAATATTAACCTAAATGTTGATTGATTATCTTTATTTAATGGATTTACGGTAATAAAAAAAGCAGGCGGAATTTAATAGATAGACAGACTTAAGACACTATTATTTTCAGCAATCCGTCATTTGATGCTGATCGCAATAACGCTCATAATTCTTACGGATCAACAGCCATTACTAAGGGGGTGGCATTCTTGTGCCAGTTTCATGGAATGAACCTCATAAACCATCGGTTAAACCGGACTTGTCTATCCCGTATTGATTCCGTACATTCGGAACACGCAGCCGGATGAAGTTATGGCAAAGATCGGGTTTTTATCCGTTCGATGGATTGGCATAACTCAGACGGCTTTTTTAGTTTTAGTCAACGGACCAGCGTTGAAGCGCTCATCCTATGTTAAAAGAGAAAGGATTTGGTGTTTGCCAAGACACCTTGATGGTTTAATATGGTAAAACTTATTGAAGATCAGATCCATCAATTTTTTATAAATAAGGAAGAGGAGCGTTGCCTGTTACTAGAGCAACAGTACAACAATAACGAAAAGACCAAAAATAAAAAATACAAAAGAAAGAAAATTACCAAACCTTGGAAAAGACCAGGTCCAAATGCCCTTTGCAAAAAGAATGATTTGCTCATCCTAGTTAAAGACTATGATTACAACTTATTGGATAAAGATTTCCAAGAATATTGTTTTGCACGGGGATACTTACATATTCCCGGTGAGATTGGCAGCAGGAGGTGGGAATATTTCCTAAAGTATAACAAATCCAAAAGTGAATATATGAATGATCATTATTTTCAGTTTGCTCAGGAAGTCAACGACAAATGTTACAAATATACAAATAAAGATATGGAGTTATGGTGGAAGATCATTGAGTTAGGGCAAGCTAAGTTACAAGATTGCTGGGAATTATTTCGAAAATAATTACGCGAATATGGATAGAAGAAATATTGATTTTATTGCCATTGATGTTGAGACAGCCAATCCGGATTATTCTAGTATCTGTCAAATCGGATTTGCTTTTTTTGAGGATGGAAAATTAATTGAGAATTTTGCTTATCTCATAGATCCTGAAGATTGGTTTGCTGATACCAACATATTAATTCATGGTATCTCACCAGAGGACGTTGAAGGCGAAATGAAATACCCAACCGTTCATGAGATAATGTCAAACGATTTATCGGGTTATGTATTTGCCTGTCATACAGCTTTTGATAGGGTCGCCTTTAAACAGGCAGCAGGAAAATACAACTTAGAGCCACTCGACAATACTTGGCTGGATACTGCCCGAGTCGTTCGCAGAGCCTGGCCTGAATTTGCCCAAAGTGGATATGGTTTGACTAACATTGCACGGTACCTTGGTATAAAATATTCAGCACATGATGCCGGTGAGGATGCCCGCGCCGCTGGTCTAGTATTACTGGCCGCAATAGAAAAAACAGATTTAGATATAAATGATTGGTTTGCCAGGATTAAAAAACCTTTAGATTTATCAACAACTCCTTTCGCTTCATCAATAAAATTAAGTGGCAACCCGGAAGGGCCACTGTATGGTGAAACAATCGTTTTTACCGGGACATTATCCATGTCCAGGCGTGAGGCTGCTGATCTAGCAGCAGCGGCCGGATGCAATGTTATCCCAAATGTCAATAAAAATACGACGATTTTAGTTTTGGGTGATCATGATAAATGGAAATTGGCTGGTCATAATAGGAGTTCTAAACAGCGCAAAGCGGAACGATGGATAGAAAAAGGGAAGCCCATACGTATTATCGGTGAAACTGATTTCAAACATATAACTGAACTCAATGAGTAAATGTACCTTCCTACCCACCACCGCAACCTGGAAGTGCTTGCTGGTCTGTTTGATGCGACGTGGCAGCTGCCAATAATATTGTGTAAACTGATTGTGAGGAAGAGATGAATTACAACCAACCACGCTGGCGACTTTCCTGGGCGATTGTGCCCAGGCAGGTAATAGTCGCAGCCATCATAATTGGCTCATTCTGGCTCAATCCGAATACTGGCAAATTCATTTTTGGCTTGGCTGCTGGCTGGACGCTACATGCTTTATCCCAAAATCAACAAATCACTTTAGCCATCCAACTAATAGTGATTATCCTGTCATTTGTGATTGGGGCAAAGTTGTTTAATTAAGGGCTGTAGCAGAAAATAAATCAAAAGTGCCGAAGGCGGGACTCGAACCCGCACACCCGTTAGAGCACTACCCCCTCAAGATAGCGTGTCTACCAGTTCCACCACTTCGGCAAATTAGCGTTACTCCAGAATTAACTGATCATCCTGTCCGGAAGGTCTGGATAAATCCGACCCGGGTGAAAGTACCCGCGATTCTGACTCCTGTTTTAAAATGGACTGCGATTCAGCCATCTTGGGAGATGACACCAGACTGATCAGAACAGCCAGCAAAATAAATGCAATTGCCAAACCGGTTGTCAACCTACTCAGGAAGGAAGCTGCTCCCCGGCCGCCAAAAACCTGACTCGAAAAGCCGCCGCCGATCGTACCTGCCAGACCACCACCAGTGCTGGCCTGCATCAGTATTACCGCTATTAATAAAAGTGCTACTAATGTTTCAACTGTAATTAATAATCCGTACACAAGTTATTCCTTTGGATAATTATCTTGAACGATTTTAATAATATTTGTGAAAGAATCAACCTTTAAGGCTGCACCGCCAATTAAGAACCCGTCAACTCCGGGACATTTAATCAGTTCCTCAGAATTCTCCGGTTTGACCGAACCGCCATACAAGATTGCAATATTCCTAGCAATGTTATGGTTATACAAATCCTCAACAATGTTACGAGTGTCCCCATGTGCTTCAGTTACCTGGGCGACACTGGCAATCTCGCCCGTTCCAATTGCCCAGACCGGTTCATAGGCGATAACCACATTTGCCATTTCATTCTCTGATACGCCTGCTAACCCGGCAACCAATTGTTCCTTTAAAACCTGCTGGGTCTCATTCGACTTGCGCTGCTCTAAAGTCTCCCCGATACACAGGATCGGTTTGAGACCGGCGCGTAAGACAGTCAGTACTTTTTTATTGATCCAGTCATTGGGCTCATTAAATACATGCCGGCGCTCCGAATGGCCAATAATTACATATTCGACACCACAGGCGGACAGCATATCAGTGGATATTTCACCAGTGAATGCACCTTTATCAGCATAATGTACATTTTGTGCCGCCAGTGCCAGGGGCGTATGCTTAAGAATACTTTCTATGTGAAAAAGCGCCGTAAAAGGCGGGCTGAATATAACGTTTACCTCTTTTATTTTCAAAAGCAAATTGACACATTCTTCGACGAATGAAAACCCTTCCTGCGGGGTTTTGAACATTTTCCAATTTCCGGCAACAATCGGTTTGTTAATCATCTAGCGCTCCAAAACATTTAAGGCTGGTAAGACAACTCCACTAAGCAATTCCAGTGAGGCGCCTCCGCCGGTTGACACATGCGACATCTTATCCATGATATTATATTTTTTCACAGCCGCAGCAGAGTCTCCCCCACCCACGACTGATGTAATTCCTTCGTCAGTCGCAGCCGCGATTGATTCAGCAATCAGCCTGGTACCATTTTCAAAGGCCGGCGTCTCAAATACGCCCATGGGACCATTCCAGATGATGGTTGATGCTTTCGCAATTACCGACTGAAAAAGTTGAATTGAATTTTTACCAATATCTAATCCCATTTGATCACTAGGTATTTCGTCCACACTGAACTCAGCGCTGGCCTCCGGCTTATCAAGACCGGTTGAGCAAATAACATCGGTTGGGAAAATCAGCTCGGTTTTCCGAGATTTAGCGGCATTAATAATATTTTTAGCGCTGCCTAACATTGATTGATCAACCAATGATTTGCCAACATTTTTACCCATGGCTTGCAAAAACGTAAAAGCCATTCCACCGCCAATAATAATTTTATCGGCTTCTTCAAGGAATCGATTTATCAATCTGAGCTTGGACCCGACTTTGGCACCACCAAGAATAACAACCAACGGTCGTTTTGGTCTCTTAATTACCTCGCTGAGAAATTGCACTTCTTTTTCCACCAGATAACCGATTCCATGCTGTGAAAAATAACTCGCTACCCCTACATTTGAGGCATGAGCACGGTGTGCGGTTCCGAATGCATCATTAATATAGATGCTGCCATGTTTAGCCAATAGAGCGCTAAATGCGGCATTGTTTTCGGATTCTTCCTTATGGAATCTGAGATTTTCCAATAGATGCACTTCGCCGCTGCTCAATCCCAGCGATACATCGCGGGCATCCTCAGAGATGCAGTCATGGGAAAATTTGATTGATTGCTCCAGCAAGTCAGCCAGAGTTTCACCCACCGGAATCAAGCTCAAGTCCTCCACTACCACCCCATTGGGACGCCCGAGATGAGACATGAGTACAACTGATGCTCCGCTGTTAAGGCAATGCTGGATTGTCGGCAAAGCAGCCTTGACCCTGAAATTATCAACCACAAGTCCATCTTTCAGTGGAACATTGAAATCAACTCGTACAAGTATTCTTTTTCCCTTGAGATCAAATGATTTTAAGGTATTTAACATAATTTTCCCTGACTATTACTCTAATTTGGGCGTGCCGCAGGTGATTGCGATAACAGCTTTCGATCCGGCCGACTCAAGCGCTTTTCCGCAGGCCGAGATTGTTGCCCCGGTAGTTAAAATATCATCCACGACGCCAATGCGCAAAGCGGGTATTGGTTTTCGTAATTGAAACGCATCGGCCATATTTTTCAAACGCTGGGAACTGTCCAGTGTTGTTTGACTGACGGTAGGCCTATGGCGAATCAATAAATCCGATTTATAATCCAGG
Organism: Fidelibacterota bacterium; assembly: GCA_013203015.1. Taxonomy (GTDB): domain Bacteria; phylum Fidelibacterota; class Marinisomatia; order Marinisomatales; family TCS56; genus JABMPO01. Next base: position 2,275 of record JABMPO010000381.1, on the reverse strand, counting down.
TTCCATTGTTTTGCGAGTCCACGAGTTATCCACTCAGCCTGGTTATAGCCACGCTGACGAATTTTCATGGAATGCAGAGGAACCGGAATCAATAAATCCACCTGTTTTTTGACATTATTTTCAAACAACTGCCCCAACATGGAGCCTAAAACAAACCCTAATTTAGCACTATCTGAATATTTCATGGAATGAATTAAGCGTTGAAAATGGTCATTGAAATACCAACCGCTAAAGGCTTCCGAGATATGCTGAGAGTGAGTAAGTTCATTGACCCAATTTTTTTTATTGGTTGGTTCAAATTGCTGAAAACAGTGGGTGCAGATTACTTCCTCATCCTGCTCAAGTCCCTTAGTGCAAATATGGCAAATCCGAGGATAGAACATATCAACAGTCGCTTTGAAAATATTATTAAATTGTTTTATGCTTAAATACATGAAATTTAATAAACATTTTACCTGGTCAATTTTACGCTCGCTTTATCAAAATGTAAATTCAACTGTTTTATTAAGTTTGATCCACTATTAATTTTTGGTGCCATGACTAAGATAGATTTTACACCCTCCGCCACATTCAATTTACATGAACTGATGTTGCATCGCGTTTATGAGATACTATTATTAGCCAGTCCCTATGACGCTTATATCCTTGAAGAAGATGGTCAATTGACTGAGCAAATTATGATTGAATATCTCGGGATGAATTTCAAAACCGCCCCCCGGGTATGGCGTGAACCAACGGCAACCAGTGCTCTGCAAATAATACCCAAAAGAAAATTTGATCTGATAATAGTGATGGCTCGTATTTCTGATATGGATCCGGTCGTATTCTGTCAAAAGGTAAAAGAGAAATACCCTCAAAAACCGGTAATCCTGTTGGCAGCCGATGAATCAGAACTGGCCCATATTCGACTGGATGAAAAAAAGTCGTGCTTCGATCGAACATTTATTTGGAGTGGAAACGCCAATGTTTTCACGGCAATAATTAAATATATCGAGGATAAGCAAAACGCCAGCCGTGATGTGAAGATCGGGGATGTGGGAATTATTATCTATATTGAAGATACACCGCGGGATTATTCAGTGATCCTGCCGTTATTGTATCAGGTAATTCTAAATTATACTAATCAACTGGTAAGTACCAGTCTTAATGCTGCCCAACGCTTGTTTCACCTCCGGGGCCGACCCAAAATATTATTGGCCAGCACCTATGAAGAAGCACAAAAATTTTACTCTAAATATCGAGCAAACATACTGGGGATAATTTCCGATATCAATTTTCCCTATAAAGGTAAAAAAAATCCGGATGCCGGATTAAAATTCGCGCAATGGGTGCGAAAAAAGGATCCGGTGATGCCCATAATGTTGCAATCGCGCCATCAGGATGTCCGTGAATTGGCTAACAATATTAAGGCTCATTTTCTTTACAAAAAATCCACTCGGTTATTGCGGGACATCGAGCACTTTATCATTACTAATTTCGGATTTGGTGATTTTATTTTTCGGTTACCCGACGGATCGGCAATTGCTATGGCCACCAGTCTGATGGAAATTGTGGCATTATTAAAAACAATTCCGGATGAATCGCTGATTTATCATGCCGATCACAATCATTTTTCTAACTGGCTGGCAGCGCGCAGCGAATATGAACTGGCGTCAAAAATTCGCCCTTTGCGGGAAAGTAATTTTCCCTCTACTGACGAACATCGACAAACCTTGATTCGAATTATTTCTGGTGGTTTAGAACAACAGCATAGCAGCCGGATAATAAACTTTTCCAGTGATGCATTTGAACCATCAATCAATTTTGTCAGGTTAACTCACGGCTACCTGGGCGGTAAAGCACGCGGGTTGGCATTTGCTATCAAAATGCTGAATGATAGTGGAATCAGGGAAAAATATGCTGATATCGATATCCAGGTTCCCCATGTCGCTGTGCTGGGAACCGATGAATTTGATCGGTTCATGAATCATAACAATCTTTGGGAAGCAGTCCTTCCGCTGCAGGATAATAAAAAAATAAATAAATTGTTCCTCAAAGGCGCACTATCACATGATCTGGAAAATATTTTATCAGTTTACTTGTCGAAAATTCATTATCCCTTAGCCGTTCGTTCATCCAGCTTATTAGAGGATTCGCCCTATCAGCCATTGGCAGGAATGTACAGCACCTATATGTACCCCAATAATGGCAAAACGCTAAAGGCCAGGGTTGCCGGACTCAGCAAACTGATCAAGTTAGTCTACGCTTCAATGTTCAACCAGGAACCGCGTTCAAT
>JABMPO010000380.1 GCA_013203015.1 Fidelibacterota bacterium | reverse complement strand
GGTACAACCTGAGTTTTCGCCTGTAATCGACGAAATGGCGTTGAAAAAATAATCCGATCGAAATCCCGGGAGAAATGATTGCGGGAATCTTCGGCAGAAAGATCCGGATGGGAGTCTTTTCCTAAGCGTGATCGGTCAAATAATTGAGCCCAATTCAAAATACAACCATTGGTTTAATTCCGGACATCAGATTCTCCCTATTTAACAGTGAAAGAGGCACAACAGTTTAGCGATCATCACCTATATTAATACAGCCTGAAAAACCACCTTTATGACAACGGATAAAATCCTTTCTGCTTCAAATCTGCATTAACAAGCTTATCAAATTGGGAATAAGAATTGAGCAATCTGTATTAAATTCAACCGTACCATGAGTAATCATCATAATCACCAGCACAACACGAAAAACATTAAAGTAGCGTTTTTCCTGAACCTGACCTTTACCCTGGTGGAAATCGTCGGTGGCATTTTCACTAACAGTATCGCTATCATTTCCGATGCCCTCCATGACCTGGGTGACAGTCTCTCGCTGGGATTGGCCTGGTACCTGGAAAAGCTTTCCGGGAAACGACGTGACCAGCGCTTTTCCTTTGGTTATCGACGGTTGTCGCTGCTGGCGGCGCTGATCAACAGCATTGTGTTAATCGGAGGATCGATTTTCATTTTATCGGAGGCAATACCAAGATTGATCTATCCCGAGGCAGTCAATGTGGCAGGCATGTTCTGGCTGGCTATCCTGGGGGTGACCGTCAATGGAATTTCGGTTCTACGGCTGCGGGGCGGAACATCCTTGAACGAAAGAGTAGTGACCTGGCACTTACTGGAAGACGTACTGGGGTGGGTGGCAGTGCTGATTGTCAGTATCGTTATGTATTTTAAACCGCTGCCAATTCTTGATCCGATTCTCTCAATTTTAATTATGGTGGTCGTGCTCTGGAATGTGATAAAACGCCTGAATGAAACAATGGTAATATTTTTACAGGCGATCCCTGCCGGTGTCGACATTGATCAGATTGAAACCGAAATCGCTGGCCTGAAAGAAATATCTTCCATTCACGATACCCACATCTGGTCGCTGGATGGTGAGCATCACATCGCTTCAACTCACATTGTTATCCCAAATGATTGGGACTCGAATGAATCGGTGGAAATCAGACGCAAGGTTCGACAAATCTTTGCCAATTCAAATATAGATCATGTGACTATCGAAATCGAAGTTGATGGTGATGAATGCGGAACCAATGATTGGTGAAACTGCTATTGACTTTTATTCAGGCCGGTAATATTCTAACTAATTAATCGTTTCCTCTGGTAGAAGGTAACAAAAATGGAATTATCAGTAATGGCACCATTACCAACGCGCAATCAAGATACATGGTACTGGCATAGCCATTAGCATCGGCGAAACGCCCCTGCCAGAGACTGGAATAAGTATAGACCATATTATTTAAAGCCATATAGCCGGTGAATTGGGTAGCTGCCACTTTGGGATTGGTCAACCCCATGAAAAGAGCCGTTCGCGTTCCCTGAATTAATCCGCTGGTAAAACTGTAAGCCAACGCTGCCGCGAAGAAAATCGCCATGGTAATCCCGGCCGTACCTTCGATGCCGGTAAACCGGCTGGCCAGATAAATTGTTGGCAGGATGGTAAGTAAATACCACACCGACAGTGATTTCCGATGTCCAACCCGATCTGAAATCCAGCCCCCGATAATACAACCAGCCGCGGCAATAACAGTTCCGAAAAAGGTAAGTATGGCGATTTGGGTTTCATCCATACCAATATCCACCTGCAGAGTACTGCCAAGTCCCAATCCTAATGCTAACGCACCGAGGGCAGTAAAGCAAATCCAACGCCGAAAACCGGTCCTTTACCCGACTTGAAAAATCCCCGATACATCTCCCGGAAAAATGTTTTTAATTGACCACCAATCTGCTGCAAGAGCGGCCCCGCTCCTGTTTCCGGTTCGGTTTCAGCCTCCGATTCAGGTTCTTTTATTCGCAAGGTGACGAAAATCAAAATTAACGCCATCACAATTAGTACAAAGGGAAATGCAGCTTTGAAACCCAACCAGCCGGAAATCAACAAAGCACCGCTGCCGCCAACAGTTTGTCCCAGATAAGACGATCCGAACATGAAGCCATTGGCAATTCCACGTTCTTTAGCGGGTAAGGTGCGTACGGCGAGAGCATCGATGGCAACATCCTGGGTTGCCGCAAAAATATTGTGGATGACGATCAACACAACCATCAAACCCACGCTAGACTGCAGATCAAAGAATACCAGAATTCCCAGCGTGAGAATCATTAGAATTTGAGCCCCGGCAATCCAGGTACGACTGGGACCAAAACGCTTGAAACGGACCAGATCGATTAAAGGCGCCCAGGCCCATTTGAAACCCCAGGGGGCGTATAGCGATGCTAACAGCAATCCGATTTCCGTCATCCCCACTCCGGACATACGTAAATGGGTCGTCAGCGCGATTGCGCTGAAACCAAAGGGTATACCTTCGGAAAGATACAATAATGAGAAAGTTGTTAATCGCCCCCGGCGGGTGTTCAACGGATTACCGGACAT
>JABMPO010000379.1 GCA_013203015.1 Fidelibacterota bacterium | reverse complement strand
TTTCAATTGTACCGTCAGTAAATGGATCGATTCGCTGGACTAATGATACAAAGCGATTGATTTTTGAACCTGACCTGCTGGACTATGAGACAGATTATGTCGTTACGATTGTCGATAGTGCCAAAGATATCCACGGCCATTTGCTGGATGGTGATAATGATGGTAGCGCTGGGGCAGATTTTGTGCTGACATTCAGATCCAGTGCTGTAGACATTTATCCGCCGGAATTGATCGCCATTTATCCTCCAGCATCCTCTAATAATATTGAATTACATCCGATTGTTAGTATCGTTTATAATGAACAGATAGGGCCCGATACTGCCATTGCCAGCCATGTGCGATTGGAACAGATGCAAAGTGATACCGATCCTGATTTGATGATTGAGCATTATGTAATCAATGATCGTAGCGTGATCAACCTTTTCCCAACTGATCCGCTTCATGGTGATGAGGTTTATATTACCCGGATTGCTCCAGGCCTGGTTGATCAGGCCGGCAATGCTACGCCATCATTCCTGTCATTCAGTTTTGCCACGACCAATATCACCCAATTAGTTACCGCTATTGATCCTTTCGAGGCCGATATTACTGCCAATTGGAAACCGGCAGGCTATAGTGGCAGTAATACTGGTAATGTTCCTGATAGTATTGATATGAGTGTTAATACCGATTATGTGAATCATTTAACCGGCAGTACCAAAGCCATGGAAATCAAATATGGCTGGGAAACTTCAGCAACTAGCTGGTTGTTACGAGAATATTTAAATGGTGGCGCACCAAGAGCTGTTGTATTTACTACTGAGTATCGCCTTCAGTGCTATGTATTTGGCGATGGCAGCGGTACTCGTGTACGTTTTGCCTTGGATGAAGGTACGGCCACCGATTGGCCAGGTCATGAAGTATCACAATGGTACACTGTTGATTGGTATGGCTGGAAGCTGATCGAATGGGATCTTGGCGATCCGGGACAAATGGGTAGTTGGTTAGGCAATGGCGTCCTTGATGGAGCACGCTACCGGTTCGACAGTATTCAACTGACCTATACACCGGGTGATCCTGCCTTTGGCAGCTTAATTTTCGATGATCTCAGGCTGGTGCAAGATGGCGCAGTCGCGGTGGATATTGAAAATGCTCAGCAGCCACAAGTATTCAATCTGGCCCAAAACTATCCTAATCCTTTTAATCCCACAACTACTATCAATTTCTCACTGCCTGATCCTGGGAAAGTCAGCCTGTCTGTTTATGATTTGTCAGGCCGGCTGGTGAATACAATCATTGACTCTTATCTGCCGGCCGGGAATCACCAGGTGACATGGAACGGTAAAAATCAAACTGGCGCTGACCAGGCCAGCGGAATCTATATTTATCAAATTACTATTTTAAATAAGACTCTTTCCCGTCAAATGGTATTGATGAAATAATGTACTGCGGCGCTAAATACACCTTAAATTGGTAATAATTATGAATTGGGATAAAACCGCTCTTAATGCGCTGACCGCATTAATTGTTTTAAGTGGATGTGGTAAAAAAGAAACTGTTGATTATAAAGATCTGTTGTGGGAAGGCGACCTGATTTTCAGTACCGTAACTTCCGGTCCCGATCGAAGTATCTGGACGGCCATGGGCTCCACTTTTAATCAGGTTGGTATAATATTAAAGCGGAACAAACAGCTACAGGTATTTACCGTAGATAGTACAGTTAAATACATGCCTTTGGATGTCTTTATAAAAAACAGTAAGAAAGAAAAATTTGTTGTCAAACGGTTAATAAACAGTTATGAATTGCGTGGCGCACCAATTGGCCGTGATATTAGCACAGCTGCTAACCGGTATGTGGGACGAGCCTACGATTATCAACTTAGTTGGGAAAACAGCAAATTTTATGGGCCTGAATTGATTTGGAAAGTATACTATGAAGGCCTGCTAGTAGAATTAGGGGAATTGCATACCTTATCAGATTTAGACCTGTCAAACAGCATGGCTCAACGATATGTTGATATCTTTTCACAGGTTAAAAAACCAGGCGATTTTTATATTGTTCCATTCTTTCAGATATTTAATTTTGAACTATTGGAAATTGTCCACGAAAGTGGATAAATGCGTGATTTCCGATTATAATTAAATATTCAAATTAGTTACGTAAAAAAAGATGCCACTCCAGAACGGGGTGGCATCTTTATATAAATTCTTGTTTTATTTATTCAGTTACGAAATAGATTATTATTTCAGGAACAACATTCGGCGGTTAATTACAGTTTTTCCTGCTTCAAGGCGGTATATATAGCTACCTGACGCGATTTTTCTTCCTGCTGAGTTCACTCCATTCCAGTTTATTACATGGTACCCAGGGGAATACTCCCCGTCAACCAGATTGTAAATATGGTGTCCCATGATATCGTAAATATCAATTGTGACCAGGCCTTGAACTGGAACTGAAAAGGGAATAGTTGTTGTGGGATTAAAGGGGTTAGGGAAGTTTTGATGCAACACATAGCTCCCAGGCACTGCTGGCGAGTCCTTGTCAGTTGCTAAGTCACTGGTTTTCTTGATGATCCGTAATTCGTCGAAATATATGGCGCCACTGGCTGCTCCATTTGCAGTATCCCAAGTCAGTTGGAAGCTGTCGATTCTATATCTGGTACCATCCAGAATCTCATTACCAATCCAATCACCGACTTGACTGGGATTGCTCAGATCCCACTT
>JABMPO010000378.1 GCA_013203015.1 Fidelibacterota bacterium | reverse complement strand
TTACTAAGGGTCCGAAAACCATGAACCCATTTTTTGTATCAAAATTATTAATCAATATGGCCGCCGCTACGGTTTCTATCAAATACGGATTGAAAGGTCACATCTCGGCGCCTTCGCTAGCTTGTTAAACCGGTGGAAATGCTATCGGTGATGCCCTCCGGATATTACAGCGGGGCGATGCGGATATCATGCTGGCCGGCAGTTCCGAAGCGGCAATTAATATCCTGCCCTATGGTGGATTCGCCGCCGCCCGCTCCATGTCCGCCAGTCTCGACCCCAATAACGCCAGCCGACCATTTGATAAAGACCGCGATGGTTTTGTCATGGGTGAAGGCTGCGGCCTGTTAGTATTGGAGAATCTCGAGCACGCCCTAAAGCGCGTTGCAACCATTTATTGTGAATTAGCCGGCTATGGCAATACCGCCGACGCTTTTCATTTTACTGCTCCCCACCCGGAAAGTGACGGCATGATCCGAGTAATGCAGAATGCCATCAAAGATGCCGGTCTGCAACCTGATCAAATCGATTACATCAACGCCCACGGTACCTCCACTGTATTGAACGATCAGCGCGAATCAGCCGCTATTTTGAAGGTCTTTGGCGATCATGCCTATAAATTGAAGATCAGCTCCACCAAATCGATGATCGGCCATCTGCTAGCGGCATCCGGTGCAGTTGAATTATTAGCCACTATCCTTTGCCTACAGCACCAGACCGCCCACCCCACAATCAACTACGAAACCCCCGACCCTACCTGCCCACTGGATTATGTACCCAACACTGCTCAGGAAGCTGAAATCAATGCAGCTCTGAGCAATTCCTTCGGCTTTGGCGGTGGAAATGTTAGTTTACTGGTGAAGAAATACGAATAACCACTGATTACACCCGTCTATGCTAAGGCGACGCCGGGCAAGCGGTTTACACTGAAATAGATTTCTTATTATTAAAAACAATGGCTTAATTTTTCTTGTCGTATCACTCTGGCTGTGACAAATGAGTAACATTTTGGGATGAATAATATTTTGCTTCGGTTTCGGTAAGTGGAGTATGAGTATATTGATAAAGTCCACTTTTATAAATATTACTTAAAATCTTCTAAAATTTTATAGTACCGTGGTCCTTTTAGAGGACAGTTGACTAAATCATTAAACTCTGTGTCGGTTAATTTCAATGATTGTGCAATATAATGTGACTTTTTCTCCTTCATTACTCTATCATGTGAATTGGGAATTTTTACTTTTGTAATTAAGACAGTATCAATATAAATATAACCCTTCCAGTGCTTTCCCCTTTTATTAATATTGGAAGGATTTATTTTTTTAAGGATTGAATTCCGAATATTTTTTTCAGAAAAATCTTGGATTGACATTTATAGTATTTGGATATATTGATTAAGTATTGATTTCCAATTCTTAGGAAATTTGCCCAGATTAGAATCCTCAATATTTATCAGCATTTCAAATAATTCAGTTACATCCTCATTTAATTCTTTTAATACTTCAAATTCATCATTTCCAAAACTGTACAATTCTAGATCTTTAATGTCCCCAATAATATCATTACCCTCTAGGATTAATCTTACACGAATTGGTTTTTTCAGTTCGTAATTAAAATTGATTAAAGTGTTAATATAAGTCTCTTTTTCTGATCTTTGGATAGTATTTCCAGAAGCATTGGGAAAAACTGATGTTGACTCACCTAAAGTTATTCCATATGTAATGCTACCGCTAGTTGCCGTTGGAATATTAACATTCTCCCAGATATCATCTTCCAATAAAGATAGACTCATAGGTTTTGGTATTTGCTTTGGAAAACTATTATCGATAGCAGTAATGGGATTTAAATAATTCATTATTGATCATCTATTTGTTTTTTAATTGCTTCATGTTCTTCAATTTTTTCGGATAGCCAACGATTTAATACTTTTGCAAAACTAACATCCATAATTACACCACATTCAATCTGACGAGAGAACCCTTCTACTGATTCTCTTTCAAACTCTTTACCAAGCTTACCATCATCTATAATTTCATATTGCATTGACTTGGGTGTTGTAAATTTTTCAATAAAAAAATCCGCATATATTTTTCCCTTTGATGTTATTCCACCAAATACACCATCTGTGTAATAAGATCTATATGTTTCAGTTTTATAATAATTGAATTTAATTGACTTTTGTTCTTCAGGCATCTCAATTTGTACCTTTCCGCTATGATCCCGTGGCTATTATCAGAGACTAATTGTTATACTATTTGTTCCAATTTACATAATTATTTCTTGTCACATTATAAAAATATTTTAGTTAACATTGCCTAGCTAAGATATTTGGGTAACCGCAAATTACACAAATTAAATTGAATATTTTTAGCTTTTACCCTAATGCTCTTGCTTGTCACATCGCTCTGCGGTGTGACATATAGTTTGTCCAACCGCCACCCTGAGTCGGCCTGCAGGTCGTATCTTTAGTGGAGACTTGTCGAAGGGTAATTATTGTTAACGAAAGCTATGCTTCGATTGTCTTAGCACGACACAAAAATAGTATACCCGACCAAATAAGTCGTAATTAACTCTTGCTCTCTATTAATCCACTCTATTAAGTTTAATCCGACCTTAGAGGTCGTATAAGTAATTTTTGAAATTCAATGCTAAAATTATCACGCAAAACTGAATACGCCCTGATGGCTCTGCGCCACCTGTATGGCAAGACTACCGAGCAACTCACCAGCTCAAAAGAAATCGCCGCGACCTATCGCATCCCTGGTGAACTGCTGGCCAAGACTCTCCAACAATTAGCTCGGGAAGGCATTGTTGAGACAGTTCAGGGTCCCCTCGGTGGCTATCGTCTCAAGGTCAATCTGGAAAAGGTCAGTTTAACCGATTTTATTGAATTACTGGAAGGTCCCGTAGCCCTCACCGATTGTTCCATCGATAAGAATTGTGATCAGCTCGGCACTTGTACAATTCGTACTCCAATCCACCGCATAAATGATACAATGAAAAATGTTTTTAACAACGTGACCCTGGCTGAGGTCATGCAATAATGATTAAAAACTCTAAACACCAAGGCACAAAGAATACAAAATTTTTAATTAATATTATAAATTGTGTCCTCCGTGATCTCTGTGTCTCCGTGTTAAAATAATACTATGAGCGATATAGATATCATCCACAAAGCGGCCGACCAGAAATACAAGTACGGCTTCACCAC
>JABMPO010000377.1 GCA_013203015.1 Fidelibacterota bacterium | reverse complement strand
TTTAATGGCCGCTTCCATAATGAGCGCCCCGGCTGCTTTGGTAGTTGCTAAAATCATCTATCCCGAAACCGAAGACTCGGAGACCAGCGGCACTCTGAAAATTGAGATTGAAAAGCCGGATTCAAATGCCATGGAAGCCATTGGTCGTGGCGCGACTGATGGAATGAAATTAGCTGCCAACGTAGCCGCCATGTTAGTTGCTTTTGTGGCTATAATTGCCCTGGTAAATGCTGTCTTAAGTTTAGTGGGTCTCTCGCTCCAGGAAATCCTGGGCTTCTGTTTTAGGCCACTGGCCTGGACCATGGGTGTGCCCTGGAGTGAATCCGGAATAGTTGGAACGCTCATGGGCGAAAAAATTATTTTGACCGAATTAATCGCCTATGCCGATCTAGGTGATCTGCGGGCAGCTTCCGCACTGTCGGACCGGAGCGCAATCATTGCCAGTTACGCCCTGTGTGGGTTTGCCAATTTCGCCTCCATCGGTATTCAAATGGGCGGCATCGGCGGCATAGCTCCCAATCGTCGCAAGGATCTGGCCAAGCTGGGTATGAAAGCTATGATTGGTGGAGCCCTGGCTTCCTGGCTTACGGCCACAGTTGCCGGAATTTTGATCTAAATACATGAGTTGAGGAAAAAATGAAACTAGTTTTACTGGGACCTCCCGGAGTGGGCAAGGGCACGCAGGCTACCAATGTCAAAGAACATTTTGGAATTGTACATTTATCCACCGGTGATATTTTACGCGGCGAGGTGAAAGCCAATTCGGAGCTGGGGCAAAAAGCAAAATCATTTATGGATGCTGGTAAACTTGTGCCGGATGAATTATTATTAAAAATGATGGAAATCCGCCTGCAACAACCGGATTGTGAGCCGGGCTATTTACTGGATGGTTTTCCCCGCACAATCCCCCAGGCTGAGGGCTTGGATAACTTATTGACCGGATTAGGGCAAAACCTTGCTGCCGTTGTAAGTCTGACCGCTGATGAAGATGAACTGGTCAAACGATTAGTTCTACGGGGTGAAACGTCTGGTCGTAGCGATGATACCCCCAAAGTCATCCGCGACCGGCAGGAGGTTTATCGTCAACAGACCGAGCCACTTTTGGAATATTATGCCAGTACCGATCTGGTGAAAGAAGTGGACGGCATTGGTACTATTGAAGAAATTACCCAGCGCATTTTGGCGGTTTTAAATTAAATGTTAAGAGTCGGTCTAACGGGGGGAATTGGCAGCGGAAAAAGCACTGTCAGTGCTATGCTTACCAAACTTGGTGCCTATATTTTCGATGCTGATACAATCGCCAAAGATATACTCAATGAATCCATTGTTGTGCAAAGCGAATTAATATCAGAATTTGGTACGGATATTCTTAATTCGGAGGGCCATATCAGCCGCCGGAAACTGGCCCGGATAGCCTTTCAGGATGAGGATCACCAGCTTAAACTAAATGCCATAATTCACCCCTTTGTCTCAGATGCCTACGACCATGAATACGCCCGGCAACTAAAACTGAATAAGTATCCGTTGTTCATATTTGATGCGGCGTTGATTTATGAATCCGGGGTCGACCAGCACCTGGATTATGTGGTGGTGGTTTCATCGACTTTACGTCATCGGATTGAACGGGCCATGAAACGGGGTACTCTCAGCCGGGAAGAAATTCTGAAACGCAATGATTTGCAATGGAAAGACGAAGACAAAGTCGGTCTGGCTGATTTTGTGATTCGCAATAACAAGACCGAAGCTGTGCTTCAGGAACAGGTAGATATAATATATCGTGAACTAGCTTGAATTGAAGGGGCCGCCTTTCTTCGGCAGCCCCCCTATTTTAGCGAATTCGTCGCCGTAAAGCGCGCGGTTTATCCAGTATTTCTTTCAGAATTATCGCTTCCCTCAGATCATCAATATCGTCCAGATCAGGTATCAACCGCCGATAATCCTTGGATTTCTCTTCATATTCTCTGGTTCGCTGAAGTGTTGACCGCTTTACTATCCTGCCATCATCAGGCTGGGCCATGGCTGGCTCAATATCTACAGCTTCCTGATCGAATCCCACCATTCGCTCGCGGATGGTTTCCGGTGCCGGGCCATAGGTTGCACCATCCGGCTCAACATCCACAACTTCAGCTTCTTCCTCTTTGTCAAAATCAAACCCGGCATCACGCAATAGATTTGACAAAAAATCAGATTGGGCAGGTCGCGCTGGCGCCGGTTCGACGGTACCATCTTCACCAGCTTCAAATTGCCTGCGACGCTCCGCCTGCCGTCGCTTTTTGAACCACATCGACAGCAGGTAGAACAGGGCAATTATTACCCAATATCCGGATCCTTCCATGGATTAATTAATCCTCGTCGGGTTTAATTCCGCTTTTTCCCTGACCGGAAATGGCGTCACGCATGTCAGTATCAGCGGCGATATTGCGCATATTATAATAATCAAAGATACCCAGATTACCTTCGCGAAAAGCCTGTGCCATAGCGGTTGGAACTTCTGCTTCCGCTTTTACGACTGTGGCTCGCATTTCTTCGACCCGTGCTTTCATTTCCTGCTCGGCGGCCACGGCCATGGCCCGGCGCGTTTCAGCCCGGGCTTTAGCCACCTGTAAATCGGCTTCGGCCTGATCACCCTGCAATTTGGCACCAATATTTTTACCAACATCCACATCGGCAATATCGATCGATAAAATTTCATAAGCTGTTCCGGCATCGAGCCCTTTATTGAGCACTGCCTTGGAAATATTATCGGGATTCTCCAGTACCGCTTTATAGGTTTCGGAAGACCCGATGGCGCTGACGATGCCTTCGCCCACACGAGCAATAATAGTTTCATCGGTGGCACCACCAACCAGACCGGCAATATTGGTCCGGACTGTCACCCGGGCGCGGGCTTTGACTTCGATTCCATCCCGGGCAACCGCAGCCAAAGTACCATCAACGGGAGCATTGATAACCTTGGGATAAACGCTGGTCTTTACGGCCTCCAAAACGTCCCGGCCAGCCAGATCGATGGCCGTTGCGGTAGCGAAATCCAAACCAATATTGGCCTTATCAGCGGCAATCAGAGCCGCCACAACATTGGCAACATTACCCCCGGCCAGGAAATGGGTTTCCAAACCATCGGTGGTAATCGTTTCGATACCGGCTTTATGACTGTTGATCACACCATCGGCCACCAGGCGCGGTGATATCTTGCGCAAGCGCATGCGGATCAGGTCGATGATTGTGATCCGCCCCAGCCCCAGACTGACAACTGACTGGATCCAGAGACCA
>JABMPO010000376.1 GCA_013203015.1 Fidelibacterota bacterium | reverse complement strand
ACATCGCTATCATCGGATAATTTGCGTTTGATAGTTAATTCGGTTTGTTCAGTGGCATTCAGAAATAACGAGAATGAGGCGATAGCTTCATCGGTACCAGTGTCAGCTGCTTTCTGAAACGAGACGGCGTAATCCACTAAATAATTACCAGCGGAAGATGTTCCGGAAGTGGCATTCAGCGCATTCGATGAGAATGTCCAATTATTCGAATTGGAGCCATCGGAGAATCCTGAGATGGTGGTAAAATTATTATCACTGATCGTCTGGTCAGTGGCAGAGCTGATTGTCATATGTCCCCGGGGTGCTGTGCTGGTTCCGGTTATTCTAATTAAATTAATCGACGAATAATAAATTGTAAGCTCACCATTTATCTTAGCTGATTTGAGTTCAAGTCTCAGCGGGTCGCTGGCACTTACAGTCAATAGGCCAACGCCACATATGTTTCCCACATCAGCACTGGCAGTTTTACGCTTTGTGATAATAGTCGTAGGATCGGTGTCGGTGCCAAGAGCAATCCCGATTTCAAAAGTTTCGGGAGCGTTATCATTACCTTTCCCTGAATATGAGGTTGAAAAACTTACCAGGTAGGTTCCGGCAGCGCTGGAACCAGCTATTAATTCATTACTGGTAACCGTCCAGTCATTATTCTGACTGTTAATTGAATAGGTGGTTGTTACTGGGGTAAATGAAGCTGGTATACCGGTCTGAGCAGTAACATTATTTTCGATCTTCATCCCGCCATAATAATTGGTGGAATTGTCAGTCATTTCTACCAGTACCACCTGGGCATGGAAAGGGTCAAAGTCGGCAGACGATCCAGATTCCTGTTTTACGCATAATTCAATACTGTCATTGGCAGTCAATGTCATATAGCCAACTCCATATACAACCCCGGCATCTTTGGTAGCACTTGATATTGTGCGCCGGTAGAGTATGTTGGATGGTATGCTGCCATTTTTTGAAATACCTATTTGCCAAGTAGCTATATCTGCACCAAAACTGAGGGAAAGCTTTACCAGGTAAATTTTTTCCGACAGGCTGGCACTAGCTTTCAACCGATTTGAGCCATAACTCCAATTTGTCGATGTTAAGCCACTGGTGAATTCGTTATTAGTGGTACTGCCAACTGTGTGCCAGGTGGCGGTTGCGACGCTGGCTGTGGTGCTTTTATTGGCCATATACATAAAAGCATATTCCTGAGCGGCTATTTGTCCTGCTAATAAAATAATAATAAATAAAAGCGAACTTAGTTGTGTTCGATGCTTTACCATCTGGCTGCCTCCCCCGAGTTTTTAATTGAGTATCTCTGAATCTTATTATCCGATTAACTCAGTTTAAAATTAGCTTTCTATCAGCCAAAATCCAAATTAAGCGGTCTAAAAATTAGACAGCTTAATAAACCCTTGGTTACAGTATAATCATATAATTACAGCAGTTGTGATATTGATCACAGCAGAAAATTATTTAATGAGAAAATTGAGTTTTATCTGCCTTCGTCCCGATATTCCGTGACTTCGGCGCTATGGTATCCGAAGGTAGTGGTGGATAACGGGTACGAGATTGCTTCAATTCCCGGTGTGCCTGATTGTGTTGAAAAATGCTTTGCGGTAATGATCGCCAATAGGCAATTCACGACCACCGATGTTAACAAATTGTTTTTCAATTTTTTGAATATGCTGCAACCCAACAACGTAAGATTTGTGGATTCGGGCAAATCTTTCGGCTGGCAGAGATGCCAGCAGTTCGTCCATATTCATCCGGGACAGCAGTTGGGATTTGGTTGTGTGAAATTCAACGTAATGACCATCTTTCTTAATATATTTAATTTCGTCAATTGAAAGTTGATGCAGGGTGGCGCCGCTTTTGACGAACAGGGTTTCCGAGGGCTGAGGATCAGTCGCCGGTGCTTTCTCTAATGGAATTGAGCTTTTATACTTTTCAACCGCTTTCAGGAAGCGGTCGAATGGGATCGGTTTCAGCAGGTAGTCCAACACTTCCAGTTCGTAGCTGCGGGCCGCAAATTCGGCGTAGGCCGTGCAGAAAATGACAGCAGTGGATTTCGGTTTCAACAAATCGGCCAATTGGAGACCATCCAGCGCTGGCATATCGATATCGACAAACTCCAGGTCAATGTCACTGGAAGTTAAAAATT
>JABMPO010000375.1 GCA_013203015.1 Fidelibacterota bacterium | reverse complement strand
TTCGGATAATTGGAAACTACACAGAACTCGCCGGGGTTATTACGGTTTTCGTTTTCTGAAGAAATTGCTACCTGAAGCGAATCACGAAGATAAAAAGTATAACCAATGCCTCCTTTGTCAAACCAGGAATGGGAGATATCACTCTTGGGGTAAACATGATTATAGCCCCAGGTCCTGGCAGGGTCATGAACAATGGGATTACCATTTGAATCGAATCCAGCCAGCATCATTAAATGACCGGAATACAACGGCTGACTGACCGACATTGCAATTCGCCCGCCCTGGGCTAAAACCGAATAAGCTTCACTCCAGGAACGGTAGCGGGTGACCGCCCCGACTAAACCATATTCCGATGCATTTTGTACTACCCGGGGCCAGACGCCAAACAACCCGTAATGTGGATCGTAGGTATCCCAGGCAAAAGCAACTGGTGCAACCGTTATTTCATAACTCTCCAGAATCATGCATACTGTCGTCGGTGAACAAATACTGCCACCGATGTTCGGATCCAGCGAATATTGGTAAAGAAATGTTGTCGGGATAAATAGTTCCGGTGGATCATCATTAAGAATATCTGAATAATTCAATTGAAGAGTAGTCTGACGATCACTGGTAGAAAAGTTTAATTTTCGCAATGTAGGTGAAACGATGTTGGTGCTGGTACGTTTTAATTCCAGCTTGAATTGCCATTGGGTTTGATAATCATCCAATTTTACATAATCAATGTCGACCTCACCTCCGCCATAACTGGTTGCCCCGTATACCGGCCAGATATTATCCTTCCAATATCCCACAGTCATCCAGGATGACCACCCAGCACCATAGGGAAAACGCATAAAAACCTTAAAGCCAGCATTGTTGTCAACGGCCGTTCCATTCCAGGATGGTAAACCCCGATTATAAGGCTCATCTGCTTGCCGGGGAGCCAAGATGATATATCCACTGGTCCTGTTGTCGGCCAATTTGATAAAATCGCCCTCCCCTGAACTTACAATTCCATCGATAGTAACTGCTCCTGACAGCAGGGAATCAGCCCCTTCCATGGTAAAGAAGTGATCACCATAGGGGGTATCAAAACCGAAGCCGAAAGTAAATGTGATTATTACAGCAGTTATTATTTTGGTAGGCTTGAACATTATCATCAAAGTAATTCGTAGTTCATAATTATCCTGAAAGCGAAGTTATCTGGAAATTTTGGCATGGAAAGCTAAATTAATAATATTTCTGTTTCATTAACCAATTCGCAGAACTTTCGCGCCACGTATTCGCTGGTGTTTCAGTTCGCATAAAGCCTGATTGGCTTCCTCCAATGCATATTCTTCGATTGCGGGCTTTAGCTTCATACGGGCTGCCAGCTCTAAAAATTTGCTCACGTCCCGGCGACTCACATTAGCCACCGACTTAATCTCTTTCTCTTGCCAAAGATGGGTTGAATAATCCAATTGTTGTAAATACTGCTTATCAGATTCTTCCTTTCGAATAGCATTGATTATCAGTCTGCCTCCCGGCGTTAGGTTTCCCAGGGCTTCAATTACCGGCTTCCAGGCCGGTGTGGTGTCAATGACTACCGCTAGCTTTTCCGGAGCGACGGCGGTGGTATCGCCGGACCAGACGGCGCCCAAACCGAGAGCAAATTCCTGTTCCCGGACATTGCGGGCAAATACATACACAGCGCTGTCAGGATAAAGAAATTTGACCATCTTCAGCACCAGGTGAGCTGAGGCACCAAAACCGGTCAACCCAATTCTCTGACCATTGTTAAGCCCACTCAATCTGAGTGATCGATAGCCAATGGCTCCGGCACATAGCAAGGGGGCTGCATTTTCAGGAGTAAAAAATTCTGGGATTTTAAATGCAAAATCTTCAGCAATTGTGGCAAGCTCGGCATAGCCCCCATCAACGTCCCGACCGGTTGCGCTAAACTGGGAACACAGGTTCTCATTCCCTGCTCTACAATGCGGGCAGACTCCGCAAGCAGAATTTATCCAGGCAATCCCAATCCTGTCTCCCAAATTAAAACGCTGGGGTTTACTACCTTTTCCAATAACGATACCAACTATCTGATGTCCGAGAATCCGTGGCAGTTGTTCCGGTGGTGTCCGTCCTTCGATTTCGTCAAGCTCGGTATGGCATACACCGCAGGTTTCCACCTTGATTAGCAATTCGTTCTCATTCGGCAGGGGATCAGGAATATGCTTAAAAACTAACGGTTCCGAATCGACTTTTATTTTGGTCAACTGTTCCAGAATCATAGCTTTCATTAGTCATTTCCCATAGTTAAAAAAATCTGTTCATCATTAGCAAGTTTACTACTTTTTGTTACCAGGCGCTACAACTACCTGTAACCAATAATTGGCATAATTCAGAACAATGAAATAGTAATATTTGCAGGAATTTGTGGGGTGTTGGCATTTTTTTTCAAATATATTCATTTCCCCGCTAAAGTATTACCTATATCTGCCGATTACAGTAGTGTAAATACAAGGTAGACAATGGAAGAAGAAATACTAAACCTTGACGATGCTTGTTCATTCTTGGGAATCAAGCACCGTACAATGTACAAACTA
>JABMPO010000374.1 GCA_013203015.1 Fidelibacterota bacterium | reverse complement strand
GATGTGGAAGGGTCGCAAGTTCAAGATCGCCGGACGGGTCTGCATGGATCAGTTCATGGTCAACTTCGAAGGCGAACATCCTGAGATAGGGGAAGAAGTGCTCATCTTTGGTGATGATGGCGAAAATGTAATCCATACCGAAGAAATTTCAAAAGCAATCGGACTTACGCCATATACATTATTAACCGCTATACATGGACGGACAAAACGAGTCTTCGTCGGTGGATAAATAGAATTGTAGGGGCACGATACACCATGCCCCTATAATAGTTTTTGAATTATAAAATTTTCCCAGCCATCACGTCCGTGTGCTGGCCCTGATCAATGACCACTTTCCCGTTCACGATCACATAATCGATGCCAGTGGGATACTGGTGGGGATCGGCGAAGGTAGCGTTGTCGATTACAGTTTTGGGATTGAAAATGGTAATATCGGCGAAATTGTTTTTTACCAGCGAACCGCGCTGTTTCAATTTAAGTTTTTGTGCCGGCATTGATGTCATCATTTTTACTGCTTCCGGCAGTGTTAAAGTTTTTTCTTCCCGAACATAGCGGCCCAGTACCCGGGGAAACGCGCCATAATAGCGGGGGTGGGGCTTGCCTTTATGGAGGATTCCGTAGGTCGCTGAGGCTGATCCATCGGAGCCGATCATCACCTGTGGCGATTTCAATACCAGTTTCAAATTATCCTCACTCATGGCAAAACCAACAATACCTACATCAAGCCGGTCTTCGATCAGCAGATTTCGAACAAACTCTGCCGGTTCCATATTTCGTTCTTTCGAGCAAGTAAGAATATCCTGGCCTTCCCAGATTTTATTGGCTTCAGTGTCGCAACCACTGATCAACAGCCGGTCCCAGCCGCCGATGCGACGAGCGCGATCGTTGGCATATTCTATGATTTTAGCAGATTGCTGCGGGTCTTGCAAGCGGGCAATCCGCTCATCGGTGCTGCCCTGGCGTGCCCATTGGGGCGTAAAGCTGGTCAATCCCGTGCCCCAGGCATCGTAAGGGTAGCGGTCGGCTTTGACCGGTAGTTCGCTGGCTGCTTTTTCAAGCATTTCCAGAATTTGAGGTACTTTGTGCCAGTTGTTCTTATTACAGGCTTTAAGATGTGATATTTCGGTCGAAACACCTGCTTCCCGGCAAATGGTCAATGCTTCTTCAATCGCTTCGATGACCGTGTCGTCCTCATTGCGCATATGGGTGGCATACAGTCCACCATGATGGGCGACTATTTTGGACAAGCTAATTATCTCTTCAGTTTTGGCATAACTCCCCGGCGCATATTCCAGGCCGGTACTGAGCCCCAGGCTGCCCATTTCCATGGATTTCTCCAGCAGTGTTTCCATTTCCCTTTGCTGATCCGGTGTAGGAGGAATGTCATTTTTACCGACAACAGCCGCCCGCAGATCACCATGACCGGTGAGACTGCCGTAATTGAAAGCAGTGCCCTTCACCCTGATAGCATCATAAAAACCGCCGATATCAGACCAATTGACGTCAACTTTATATTCATCACCCCATGCTTGTGCCAAATCCTTGCGACCTTCTTCGGTCAACGGGAAGGGCGAGAAGCCACAATTACCGCCGATTTCGGTGGTAATCCCCTGGCGAATCTTGCTTTCGGCCCGGGGATTGGCGATCAATTCCACATCGGTGTGAGTATGAATGTCAATAAAACCAGGAGCAACCACGTATTCCTCAGCATTGATAATCCGATCAGCAGTGGCAGCCGATAAATCACCCATAGCCGTAATTGTATTGCCCACAATTCCCAGATCAGTTTTAACAGCCGGATTACCCAATCCGTCGAGCACCAATCCGTTGCGGATAATAATATCAAATCGATTTCGTACGGAACTACCAATCAAAACTCCGGCAGTTGCCAGTGTCGTTGTCACAATAAATTTGCGCCGTGTAACTGATTTGCCCATTGATTACCTCTTATTTTACTAACCGAGTTTGTTAATCATTGCCAACTATCGAAACATTACCACTTTTTTCTAGAGCACAGAGCTAAGAGCCCGTCTACGCTTCGTTATCTCTCAGGTACGCCGGATAAGCCCAGAACATTAACACTTCTCAACTTTTCAAAGTCGCGAAATAGCGCCGGGCTTCTTTCATCACCCTGGGCGACAACAGAATCGTCGCTGTCATAGTGGGAATAGCCATGATGGCATACATCCCGTCAACAAAATTTACTGCCATATCGATCGATACCATAGCAGCCACGATCAGTGTAAGGGTATAGAAAATTCGATAATACTTCTTTGCTTTTGTTCCAAAGAGATAGCTGGTGCACTTGCTGCCGTAATAGGAATAGCCAATCATGGTTGAAATGGCAAAGATCAAAACACAGAACATTAGAATATAGCGGCCTGCTTCACCCATTTCGGCAGTGAAGGCCATAGTCGTCAGGGTCACGCCATTGGCTCCGCTGGTATGCCAGGCACCGGAGACCAGGATAACTAAGCCAGTGACTGTACATACGACAATCGTATCGATAAAGGGTCCGATCATGGCCACCAGACCTTCCCGGATCGGTTCCTTCGTTTTGGCAGCGCCGTGGGCCATGGCTTCGGTACCGATGCCAGCCTCGTTAGAAAAAGCTGCCCGTTTAATCCCAATGATCATGATTGCACCCAGCGATCCACCCAATACCGCCTCACCGGTAAAGGCATCGCGGAAAATCAGGGCGAACATACCCGGAATCTCCGGCAGGTTATTCAGCAAAACGTAGATCCCGGCCGCCATGTAAATCAAAACCATGAATGGAACCATCCGCGAGGCCACGTAACCAATGCGTTTGATCCCGCCGAAAATGACGCTGGCAACAACAATGGCCATCACAATTCCCACCAGGAAATTGCCCATGTAGGCATCGCCAGCGAACAGACCTTGATTATGGAAAACTTCATCACGAATAATCTGGGTCAACTGGTTGGCCTGAAATAGCACCAGGCAGCCGAATAGGCCGGCCACACTGAACAGCACCGATAGGAATTTGAATTTTTTTCCCAGTCCCTGTTCGATATAATACATGGGTCCACCCTGAATTACGCCCTGGTCGTCCTTACCGCGATACATGATCGCCAATGAACAGGTAAAGAATTTAGTGGCCATACCGACGATGGCTGACAGCCACATCCAGAATAGGGCGCCGGGACCACCGGTAGCGATGGCGATAGCCACACCACTGATATTGCCCATCCCCACTGTGGAGGCCAAAGCCGAAGAAAGCGCTTGGTAATGGGGAATCGCCCCGGGATCGTCATCGGAATCGAATTTGCCCATTAAGACATCGACTCCATGACGGAAATAGCGGAAAGGAGTGAAGCGGCAGAACAGGGTAAAATATAAACCCCCGCCCAGTAATAATACGAGCAGCGGCATGCCCCACATGAATCCGGAGAAATTGGCAAGTAAATTATCGAGGAAGGTAAAAAATGATGAATTTGTTTCCATAGTGAATACTATTCGGTGTTGGTTTTAACCGGAGGCGAATAGAGCTTCGCTGTAGCAGGCTCTGTATTTAATTTTACCGGTGGTTTTATTCATGAATTGCAGGAAAAAACTATGAATATCAAACGAACAATCATAGTATTCTTATTGACCGACGTCATTTTTTTACAGTTGCGAAAAATTTACCCGGAATTAACACATTTCAAATTGGAGTATTGAGGAGGGACAAATGGAAATGACCTTAACCACACCGGCAATGCTGTTCCCAGCAATCTCACTATTGTTGCTGGCCTACACCAACCGTTTCCTGGCAATCGCCGGACTGGTTCGAAATTTATATGATCGTTACCAGGCCAAGCCGGAGCAGAAAATCCAGGCTCAGATCGATAACTTGCGCTATCGATTGGGGTTGATCCGCAATATGCAGGTTTTCGGTATTTCCAG
>JABMPO010000373.1 GCA_013203015.1 Fidelibacterota bacterium | reverse complement strand
CCCAAGCACAGATCGTTAAGGCCGTGTCAGGGTTCAGTCCGGGCGCGTCAGGAATTTCAAGATAATCATCGATTCCATCGAATTTCAATGAAAAATCGCCATTGTAAAAATCTTCGCAATCAATCAGATCAATATCAGTATTTTCGGTCACCAGGTCGGATGTGACTGTTATTAATGTTGAATAACCCGATAAATCATGCCCATAGTCACATGAATCAGTGCTTGAGTTATCTGACCCGGTCTGATCTATGAAGGCCTGGATTGAATAACCTGTTCCTGGCAACAGGTTTGCGAATGAGTATAATAACGAATCACCAGCATTAATATTGACCAGATAAGATGGCTGCTCACGGTCGGGGTTATGTATTTCCGGGTCATGCCCTGGAAACCATAAAGAAAGGTAAAGGGTACCACTAATTGTACGATTGGTGTGCAGATAACCCTGAATGGCGCCAGTTCCGGATTCGAATACACTGAAATAGCCATCGCTTTGATCTTGTCCAACATTACCATAATGATCCCTGGCAGCAACGCGAATTTGACCAAAATCCACTGGTCCCAGTGGAGCTGTTATAACCTCCAGACCATCGTTTAGTAAAAAATCGGCTTGATTTTCAAATATCCCACCAATAGTAGTAGTCATGTAGATAGAAATCGGATTCGGATCCAGCAACTCATCGGTAGCGTCCCAGGCAACATTAAAGTTAGTTTCCTCCAAGTAAGTATCTCCACCATTGGGCGTAAACAAGTTGACGATAGGATCGCTGGCATCAACCGTAATATTGGCTGAAATATTGGATACGATGGTAGTTGAATCAATGGCACTACCAGGATTTCCAAAGGTCAGGTACTGGTCGCTGCCATCATAGGACTTATTACCATAATCATCTTTGGCAATCACAAAAACCCGACCATACCAGGTTGCAAAATCTGGCATAATAAAAGCCGCACTACCTGAATTGCCCATATCACTCAAGAGCACAGAAATACTATCGCCTATTTTGGTAGTAATCCCTATAGCAATAGGCGTAGCACCAAAGCTGTTATCACTGGCAGTCCAGGTACAGGAAACCGATTCACCCACGTCAAACGCTACAGCGGCATCTGGTGCTGTCAGAGTTACTGATGGCTCCTGCGTATCAATCGTAAAACCGGCGGAAACATCTGACACGGTGGTAGTCGTGTCACCAGTTCCACCATCCCCGACTCTGATATAACCCTGAGTATAATCCCAACCAGCATTTCCGAATTGATCTCTTACGCGAATGGCGATGCGTAAAAAATCTGTAGCTGTAGCCGGCGCAGTTAAGGTGGTGGCAAAATTATTGGGTAAATTATCGGCAACGATGGTAAAAATAGTGCCAATGCCAATGCTATAGTAAATAGTAACTGGAGCCGCTGCAAACACTTCATCCGTCGCATTCCAGGAACCAGTAAATGATTCATTGACCTGGAAAGAATTCCCCATATCAGGGTTGAACCAGTCTACAAATGGATCACTTGCATCAGTGGTGAAAATCCCTGATTCCCCAGAAACGACAACGGTAGTGTCAGATTGTCCCCAAAGACAGCTTAAAAGAATAACCGATATAATCAGCAGATTCCGCATTGGCGCGATCTATCTATTTTGATCCACCAGATTTGTTTAATAAATATGATGCCCTGGCAGTACTGATTGTTCTAACACAGCGGAATCCGGCCGCTCGTCCATAATTGCCAGGATGCCACCAATCACCGATCCAGCTACTGTTGCATTCCCCAGTCCCCCATTCCCAGGAACCACCACGGAAAATTCTCCGATCCTGAGTATTCTGTGACCAACTGTCAGTCCATTCCACTACGTTTCCTGCCATATCATAGGCACCAAACGGCGACGGGCTATCGGTTGTCTGAAACCCATCATTAATATTACCGTTAAAGAAACCAACCGGTGTAGTTCCGTTGTCATAAGGATCACCGCTGAAGTAATAATTAGCATTTGTGCTATCAATATTCTCACCCCAGGGATAATTATATCCCGTATTTCCCCGGGCAGCTTTCTCCCATTCTTCCTGAGTAGGTAAGCGCAGTGCGTAGTATTCGGCGAATTTCCAGCTACCAAACCACGATACGCCAGTTACCGGATGGTTCCCGTAGCCTTCTTCAACCAGGAAAGTGGTCCCATTCCAATTGACCCGGCTATTCCACATGGCAAGAAAATTATAATCACCTGGACCATTATGATTGTCACCTTCGTAAAAGCCTCGGACTTCATCTCCACTGAGCCAAACAGAGCCATCATTGTATGCATTAATCAGGAATTCAGCATAGTCAGCGTTGGTAGTTTCGTAGGTCATTAGCTCGTAGTCGTAGGCAATATTCCTG
>JABMPO010000372.1 GCA_013203015.1 Fidelibacterota bacterium | reverse complement strand
GTTTTATGGGGGCAGCATCGATTGCAATATTGAGCGGAATCATTATTGGCAATAATATTGATTTTGTGGTTGTTTCCCTGTTTCTCTCATCAACTGCTGTATTTTCTGTTCGTCGACTTAGGACCAGGGGACAAATTTTTACAACCATTTTTGTTTTAAGTCTGGCAGCGGTTCTGGTGATTCTGGCTGTGGGATTATTCAAAGTGTATACCTGGCAGAAAATTGGCGATGATATACTGTATTTACTTGGTATCAGTATTATCTCTCCCATAATTACCTATGGATTAATCGGCCTGCTGGAAATTGGGTTTGATATAACAACTGATCTGACTTTACTGGAATTGTCTGACTTCAACCATCCTTTGCTGAAACGTCTACAGCAGGATGCCAATGGGACATTTAATCATAGTGTAGTTGTGGGAAATTTGGCTGAATCATGTGCTAACGCTATTGAAGCCCGCTCATTGCTATGCCGGGTAGGGGCCTATTATCATGATATTGGGAAAATGCGGCGACCGGAGTATTTCATTGAGAACCAGTTTCATGATGAAAACAAGCACGATTCTTTGACTCCGGTTATGAGCGCAAAAATTGTTCGTAATCACGTTAAAGACGGTTTGGAATACGCCGCTGAATACGGTCTCCCGGCGGTGGTCAGCGATTTTATTCCCATGCATCATGGTACCAGCCGCATCGAATATTTTTATCATAAAGCTCTGGAAGAAGCCGACGAAAATACAGAAGTCAGGGAAAGCTCCTATCGCTATCCCGGTCCAAAACCCAATACCAAGGAAACCGGTTTAATCATGATCTGCGAATCGGTGGAAGCTGCCGTACGTTCATTGAAAAGACCGGATATTTTCAAGGTTGAAGATATTATTGATAAAATAATCAACAAGCGTCTTGCGGACGGGCAATTGGATGAATGTCCGTTGACTATGGATGAACTGCGACGTATTAAGGGTGAGGTCAACGGAACGCTGGGAATGCTGCCGGTAATTCGTGGTATTTATCATATCCGGGTTGAATATCCTGATGATGATTCCACCGCTAAATGATTAAAATCCGGCAAGAATGTGAAATCAAGACTGCCGGAACTGTCTCTGATTATGCCACAAAACTGCTGACAGATGTATTGGCCGCGGAAAATGTTCTTTCCTCCGATTGTACAATTATTTTTACCGATGACGATTATTTAAGCGAGTTGAAGAAAAAGTTCTTTGGTTTGAATCAATTGACCGATGTGATTGCATTCAGATTGAATGATTATACGGAAAAGGAAGTTGAGGGTGAAATATACATTAGTCTGCCCCGGGCTCGTGAAAATGCCACTCAGTATTCTGAGCCTTATGGACGAGAAGTAGCCCGGCTGATTATTCACGGTGGACTGCATCTGCTGGGTTACGATGACCAAACTGATAGTGAGCAGGCGGCAATGCGGTCACTGGAAGAAAAATACCTGGAAAAATTCGGCTGGACCGAACTTATTACGGAATGTGAGCAATGACAGTAGGCGAAAAATTTGAAAAGCTGGTTCAAATTGTAGAACGATTGCGAGGACCGGGTGGTTGTCCCTGGGATCAGGAACAGACTCATGCATCTTTGCTGCCCTATTTTCTCGAAGAAGCTTACGAAGTAATTGAAGCGGTCGATCAAGAGAATTGGTCAGCTCTGAGGGAAGAATTAGGTGATATCATTTTGCATATGGTTTTTCAGGCCGACATAGCCCGGCAGGACAGTGAATTTGAAATGGGAGCCGTGCTGGATGATATTTCAGCTAAAATGATCCGGCGTCACCCTCATGTTTTTGGTGATTCCGGCGCCGACGCAGCGTTTCATGCTAAACAGAATTGGGAAGCAACCAAACATCGGGAAAAGCGCCGGGCATCACGGTTGGATGGCGTTCCGGTCACTTTACCGGCTCTTATTCGTGCCCAACGCCTGCAGGAAAAGGCCAGTTATGTTGGGTTTGACTGGGATCAGGTTGATGGAATCTGGGATAAAATTCACGAAGAGCTGGCCGAGGTACGGGAAGCTGAATCAGGTGAAATCCAGGCTAATTTAGAGGAAGAGATCGGCGATCTATTATTTGCCGTGATAAATTTGGCCCGATTCTACAAAATCCCGGCCGAAGATGCTCTGCGAAAAACCAATCGGAAATTCACCGACCGCTTTCGCCAAATTGAGGAAGAATTAAAGCGCCGTGGCAAACCGATCGAGGAAGCCACCTTGACAGAAATGGATGAAATTTGGGAGCGGATTAAGACCGAAGGCTGATTAGTTTTACCATATACGAGAAATTATACGGGTATCCACTAGCCAGATAGCCACAGCTTGATTATTAAAAATCAAATATTTCTGCTGCCAGTTCTCCACTACAGATATTGGTGACAGCGCCGGTCATCGTTATAATAAAGTCAGCAGCGATTTTAATCTTAATATCACCGCCAGCGCAGTGCACGGTAATCTGCCGGTCACAATATCCCAACCGATTAGCCACCGCCGCTGCGGCACAACTTGAACTGCCGGAGGCCAGGGTATAGCCAACTCCCCGTTCCCAGATTTCAATGCGAATATTATTACGGTCAAGTACTTCCAAGAATTGTACATTGGTACGGTTCGGGAAACGGGGAGCAGTTTCAAATATCGGTCCGATGCGTCGGGCCAACTCGGGGGATATTTCATTGAGTAATACCACGCAGTGGGGATTGCCGATGGTGGCTGCGCAGTATCGATAGTCTTGTCCATCGATTATCAGGATTTCGTTTAAAACCTCTCGCTGCGGCCCTTCTACTGGGATTTTTTCACTGTCAAAACTAACCTGCCCCATGGCAATTGTCACCGCTCGCCCGTCTTCATGAACACGGGCTTGCACTAATCCGCCGGGTGTATCAATCGTGAATTCATTTTCAGTGACCAGTTGTTGATCCCGGAGATAGCGGCTGAAAATGCAGAGACCGTTACCGCTTTTCTCAAATTCTCCGCCATCGGGATTAAACAGACGCAGGCCAAAATCGCCCCGGTCGGAATTGTAAGGTCCAACCAGTAAACCGTCTGAACCGATTCCGTAATGGGGATGGCAAATGGTGATTATCTGTTCAGTGGATAATTCGGTTTTTAGATCTTTCGGGTCAACGACAATGTAGTCATTTCCCTGAGCCTGGTACTTATAAAATTTCACGGGCATTTTCTCTCGACATCATTTATGGGTTAATCGTGTCTCCATACGACTAATTATCGATAGCAGCAGATGAATATCGGTGGTATCCAGGTTACCGAGTCGTTCCAGTATCCTGGCTTGAACTAAAATGATACCGCTACGGGTGGGGG
>JABMPO010000371.1 GCA_013203015.1 Fidelibacterota bacterium | reverse complement strand
CCATCTCACGATTTCCAATAATATCAACTTCCTCCCCTTCAAATGCTTCAATAGGAAGACTAAAGTTCAACCAGATGGTCTTATCCATGATTACTTCGACGCCACTGATATTTTGTTTTTGGTATCCCATCATCATTACAGCAACATCATAAGTACCGACTGGAACATTTAAAATAATATAATTTCCGTTTACATCGGCAACAGCACCAATCGACAACTCAGTGATAAATACCTGGGCGCCAGGTAAAGAGTTCTTATCAATATCGGTAACCTGTCCTCGAATTGTCCCATCAGTACCGGCTTGCACCAGCGAAATGAAAAAAGCAAATACCAGAATTGAATTATTTTGAATTTTTTTAATCATTTTCACGATAATAATCAGAATTATTTATTAGTAATATTTACTCGTTGTAAGCCGGCAGTACGCACAAAATGCATTGGATCACCACCGAGTTCCGGAGCTGATTCAAATTCATCCAGCCGTAATCGTCGGGCTTGTCCAACCAATTGTTTAAATCGATTCGATTGGGCAGCCGGACTGGTCGTGATACGTCCCAATTCCCAACGTGACATACCAAACCATAGTTGTTCCTCAGAACCAGGTCGTTCGGTCCAACGAATGTACACTTCGTCTTTTACTATCCCCTGACCCTTAGCTAACCAGGTGATATTCAGTTCACCATATTCAACTCCGGTACCAATCATGGTCATTGTCAATTCGCGAGTAATCGCGAAACAATCAGTAAATGTTGTGTCCGCTCCCGGACATTCATCAATCGATGTCGCCAACCAGGTTGTGTCGGCGGTACAAACAACATTACCATTAATAACTTGACCACGACTAATGTTTGCCGGTACAGTCACTGTATCAGCATCAACAGCGAATGATTTTTCTATCATATATATAGCGACCCGGGTAGAATCATAATAACTTTCTTCAAACCGTTCACCATCACGTAATAATCCATTAGGAGTATAGTATAATACTTCATCGATCAAGTAATTGCTGTACCAAAAATTATTATTAAACCCGTACGGCAGAAAATAACTGGGTTTTACCAGTTTGTTGATATTCTCATCTTGTTTAAACAATAGATAATCGTACTCCTGCGGATCCTGTCCGGCAGGGGGATTCAAATTAATCCACTCGGTCTTAGTAACCAGGTAGTCATCATTAGAATCGTAGTCCGAAATATCAGCTACGACTTTATTGGTAAATAGAGTTACAATTGAATCATTCAGGGTAGCTTGGGAAGTCTTTCGGTCAACGATATCCACTGAATCGATCAGGTTGTAATAGGTAATTCCCCAGCGGGTCACAAGTGAGTCAAGCTTATTGATAACGAGTATTACCTGGGGATTTGCCGGATCGGAAAAATCAACCAGTAAATTATTGGGAATAATATCGACATAAAATAACTCACCCGGATCACCCTCTGTATTACTATTTAGATCGGTGAATCTTTCAGCATCATCCCGTTTACCGTTGCCACGATCCAAAAACCAGATATCATTAGCGCTATCGTAGATTGCGCCGGGCACGGAAGAAGCCACGATATCTTCAGCCGGATCCCAGATCCCATTACAATTGCGATCCTGGAATACTTCGCCGGGATCGTGGGTATCGGAAGTATCTTTATCAAAAAACGGTTCGTACGAATCCCACACACTATTACCGGTATCAAAATACCATAGTCCACTGGTATCCTTCACAGCACCAGTTGCGGAAGAATCCACAATATCTTCAGCCGAATCCCAAATACCATTATCGTTGCAATCCGTATTATTCCGAAATATCAGTGAATCAGTATTAAGTTGCCATCGACCGATTTCAAAATCGTGTGTAAACTGAATATTATCAGTTGATTCATAAATGTATGATGTGTCCACCCACACACCGGAATCCACATACATAATTCCCTTGTCAATTACTGGTGTATCAACTGTGGCGGAGTAGGCCATTATATCGATAGTATCAGTATAAAACATGGTTGTCTGATATTCAAATCTCCGGCTGCGGGTCGGCATATAGCGTTGAAATTCCGAATCAAGCGAAAAATCCCACTTGAGTCTTATCAAATTATCATATGAATCCGAGATTAATATTAATGAATCTTCAATTACGACATCTGTTTGAGTCAGTGAATCGATTACAGTCCGATTAGTAAATTCGATTTCACCGGGGTTGATATCCACCAAAAATTCTGGGAATGTTTTTAAAGTTAAGATCGGCGGTTCTTCCTTTTCCAATCGCAAAAAATCGGCAAAAGATAAATCAAAATTTGAATTATCTGTACGATAAAACTCAGCTGCTATATCAAAATCAAAATTATAAAAATATTCCGAAACCGGCCCCTGAGAGCCGTTGCCGATTGTTGTTTCGTAAAGGGTGTTTACATTCGTGATATTCGCTACAGTTTCTTCAGCTGGATCTTCACAGCCAAAAAAAATCAATAATCCCCCGATCAGTAAAATTCTAAAAACACTTTGTTCATGCAACATTCGCTTATCTTCTCAATTAATCATTTGTACTGAATATTGTAGTTATCCGCTGGCAGATCGGACCAAAAAATGCCAGCGGATATTTTTTATAATTAGAAAACCTGGCTATTTCCAGCGTGCACTTATTTCATCAACACCATTTTACTGGTTTTAGTAACACCATTTTGGGTCAATGAATATACATAGACACCACTCGGCAATGCGGAAGCATCCAGAATATAATCATGTACACCAGCAATTTGATGTTCATCCACAAGCATCATCATTTTTTGTCCAAGGACATTATAGAGTTCCAGCTTGACGTGGCCAGCTACACTGAGAGAGTACTCAATTTCGGTAGTGGGGTTGAAAGGATTTGGATAATTCTGACTGAGCGAAAATTCTACCGGAGTTGTGATTTCAGAGTCAGTTGATACAGGTCCCCTATTATAAGAACCTACATAAACTCGTTGTTTGTAATCTTCATAATTTTCGTCTGTGTCAACAGTTAAAACAGAAAAATCCGGAGACTGGAAGATCAAATAGCAAATATCATGAGTTGCGATTGGAGCTAAATGAGGACTTAATTCATAATAGTCGACATCACCAACTGATGGTGTATTCGTCATATTACCAAGATCTTCCCAGGTCTGGCCATAATCACTTGTTACGGCAAGATAAACATCGATATCATTCATATAGATGCTGGTCGCATCCTCTGATGTATCGGAGACTGCTGCAGTAACACACCAGATCGTCACTGAGCCATCGTCGTTGTTACTTATTGCCATATCCGGTGAATGATACTGCCAGCCGCTGAATGTACCAAAATCAAACAGGAAAGAAGTCGACATATCACGGATTTGAGTTGCTGTCCAGGTATTGACATCGTCAGGGGTTGGGTTATAAAAATAGTAGTGCCCGGCGCCCGGCATTCCAGTATAAACGCCACTGGCACTTTGAAAAGTAGCCACGACCACTGTACTAATGTGCAAACCACCATTAGCATCAACTTTAACGTCGTAATCATAACCGGCAAAAGCTTCATCCAACATGTTCCAGGTAGTATCCTCACCAACTACAGTTGATATGGAATCACCAAGCAAGCCGGCATCTAACATCATCTGGTTGAACTGAATATCGGACCAGCCGTAAAAACCGGTATTTTCAATGCCACCGGTATTTTCCCAAGTTAAACCATAATCGGTGGTTTTCTTGTAAAACAAAGTGTGATTTACAATCGATCCACCGGTCTCATAGTCGTGCCAGTAACCGGAGTTTACCATATAACCGACGCCATCATCATTAATATGGAATTCTGGTGTGCCAGTATAATTAGACACTTCATCACCGGCGAAATGGGTGGTTTTATCAAAAACCATAACCGGGTTTGCCATACCGTAATAACCAAAAATATGATAGCTTGACCGCAGCATCCAATATTGGTCAGGTCCTAATCCTTCGCCAAAAAGTGCCAGCAGTGTCGGGCCTGTTGCCTCTTCGACAACCTGTGCCTGACCTACCCATAAATCAGGCGGGTCGCAGGGCGTCATTGCACAGCCGGTGTTTAAATCCCATAGTTCACTGAAGTTGCTGCCAACCCAGCCATATTCATTAAAAGCGTTCATGGCACGTCCGCCATTGGTTCCGCCACCAGTGGTGGTGGTATACTCATTCCAGATTGCCGTTGGATAGCTATTGGCTGTTCCAACCATGCTGGGATAGCGTCCGGCTGGTAAACCACCGGCACCATCCGGAGTTGTTCCACCGGGATATAAATTGTTAAGACTACTTGCGACTTCCCATATTACCCCGTCCGGTGATTGCGCAACACCAATATAACCCGCAGAAGCGTCAATACCTTGCCATTGGCGATAGCAGGCAGCGACCCCGGTTCCGGGTACATATACGATTGGATTGGTGTTATTGGAATACATTCCATAACCATTTTTACTGGAATCTATCAATACGGTTGTGAATTGGCCATCGCGGGATGAATAATTCGGCAAAGGAGAAGATGTAGAATTTGTCAGTGAAAAGCTATCTTTTTCAATAAAAACACGTTCACGATTCTGGATATTCGTTTCCAACTTTGCGTTGTGATATACTTCTCCAAAAAGCAAACTAGTACTTAAAAGGATACAAAGCACTGTTACCAGGTTGCGCATAAGGCCTCCTACGATTTGATTATTAGGTTGATTTAACGTTTCGGGATAGATTGTCAATTCTGTATATGACCCCGATAATACTTAATTATAAAATGGCTGTCAAGGAGTTTCCCTCTAAATTTGCAGCAATTTGTAACATTAATTATTAGTAAAGTGTGCTTAAACTCGTGGCCTAAAATTAATGAGTCTAAAAGATGAAAAACGTACTGATACCCATGCTGGTTTTATTGCAGATGGCTTATGGAATTATTGCTTCACCGGAACTGATGATTTTGAAACAACCGGATGGCGAATCTATTGAATGCTTCCATCGAGGAGATGAATGGGGAGCCTGGTTTGAAACAGTTGATGGCTGGTCAATAACAAAAACGACGAGCGGCTACTGGGTATATGCTGTAGGCGTCGATGGAAGAAATCTAATACCCGGCACAGTTGTTATCGGGCAAGGTGTGCGTCCTGAAATGAATATATCTGGTAATGTTTTGGAAAAGCATATGAGGCCAGAACCATTTTTAAATATTGAACATAACAGGACATTCAACATCAACTCTGCCAGAACTGATTCTTTCAAAATTACCTTATTGCTGGTCGATTTTCCCGATTATTCAGCCGTTTATCCTGACACTACTTTTGATGATATTATGAATCTGGAAGGTTACGGCCATCCAAATCATCCCGGCTCCGGTAGTTTTAGAGATTTCTATCAGGAAATATCGTACAATCAGTTTCTCCCGGTGACAGATGTTGTTAATTGGGTACAGGCACCCAATAATCATGATTATTATGCCTATTCCGATCCTGATGGTTATCCGCGTGTCCGGCAACTGGTGCGAGCAGCTGTTGATTCAGCAGAGGCACATGGAATGGATTGGTCACAATACGACAATGACGGCGATGGACATTTGGATGCCCTGAATGTTTTACATGCAGGTCCAGGCGCTGAACAAGGCGATCATTCTAATATCTGGTCCCATAAATGGTCTTTAGGTAGTGATTTGAAAGTCCAATACGATGGTGTTTGGATAGATGGTTATACGATGAACCCGGAAATTCAAAGCAATAACATAGTCGCCATTGGCGTTATCAGCCACGAATTCGGTCATGCCCTTGGATTACCGGATCTTTATGACACCGATTATACATCCAGCGGTGCTGGTAAGCTCGCACTCATGGCCAGCGGATCATGGGGCACTTCGGGGACTACTCCCTGGTATCCTTCCGCAATGAACGCCTGGAGTAAAACAGAACTTGATTGGTCAAACCCAATTGTTTTGGATGTCGATCAAACTGGTGTCGCAATTGAGCAATCTTTTAGTGACAAGTCAATTTATCAGGTTAATCATCCCCAGGATAATAGTGAATACTGGCTGATCGAAAACCGGCAAAAAGTCGGCACCGATGTAAACATGCCCAGCGCCGGATTACTTATCTGGCATATTGACACTGAAATGACCAGCGGCTGGGGTGTGAACAACAATGAACCACATTACGGAGTCGGCCTCGAACAAGCCGATGGCTATTTTGATCTTGAAAATAATGCTAGTAGCGATGGCGCAGATCCTTTCCCGGGACAGACTGTTAACCGCTTTTTTACCAATAGTTCAACTCCTAATACAGTGAGCCATTACGGCGTCCCCTCGATGGTTGGTATCGAGAATATCTCTGATCCGGATTCCATTATGACATTCGACCTTACCTTTGGGGAAATATTGATCGCTGACGTCGGTATCACTAATAGCTCAGCAAATGCTTATGACAGCGGCTGGATTTCCATTAATTTGGACAACACAATGGAAATTGGAACTCTGCGATTCAGGATCAACGGTAGTCCGGATATCTTAAGTATCATTGAGGTCAATTTAACCGATCGTGTTACCGCCGATTCCATCCTGGTTAATAATAACCTGATTGAATTGGTCAATCCAGTAATTGCAGCAGGATCGGGTACAATCATGGATATAGAGCTGTTCGCAAATACTGGAATTGATCGCACAGTTGAACTAACTCTTGCCAATTACTATTCTGCAGATTCGGCTGATTCGGAAGTCGCCTTGATGGTTACCAACGCCATTTTCCAGGTTTTCGCCATCGACCAGATATTTACTGTGAGCAATAACAGTGCTCCCATTGGAGGACCGTTCCAATATACAATAGCTCTGGAGAATAGCGTACCACTAAAAATGATCACTATGTCGCTGAGTGATTTGCCGGATTATCTGATATCAGCCGATGAATTTTATACCGACTCCAATGGGAATAATCGCTGGGACGTTGGAGAACCATTCACCGATTGGAATGAGGATGGCGAGTGGACACCGGCTATCCAACTTTCGGATCGACTGGCCGGTTGGAATTTTTCAATGCAAACTACAGCTGATGGAATTACGCTACAAACAGCTTCCTGGTCTACTCCAGTAGATACGGGCCAGGGAACAATTTTTACCGTAAATGGCGTTGTGGATATTTCGGCCCTGACCGGTCATGTTTTGGTAAGGCTCAATGATGTCATTTTGATGGATAAATTTGGAATCGATGGAGTACCATTTACCTACACAATTGGTGATATTACAATTACTCCGTTTGTTGGGACTGGTTTAGAATATTCTATTCCCACTGAATTTTCGTTATCAAAAAATTACCCAAATCCATTTAATCCTACCACCACTTTCAATTATCAGGTCCCACAAACTGCCGATATCTATTTTTCGATTTATGACATCCGCGGTAATATAGTTTATTCGATGACTAAAATGCACAATCCGGGCCGGTATGCACTGGAATGGAATGGTAGAAATAATAACGGAAAAACCGTTGCCAGCGGTACCTATTTCATGCAGATGAAGGCAGCGGATTATTCAACTACCAGGAAAATTCTACTGCTTAAATAAAAAAAAGGGGAAGCACACTTCCCCTTTTTTTAAGCTGATTTACGCTTAGAATATCGATAACGCGGCTTGGCGCCTTTTTCAATGACCTCCGGCGTTATTATCACTTTTTGTACGCGTTTCAATTCCGGCAGATCAAACATCAAGTTCATCATGAATTCCTCCATTACCGAACGTAACGAGCGCGCTCCGGACTGTCTGGCCATTGCTTTTTCGATAATTACATCCAGAGCCTTTGGTTGGAACTCAAGTTCCACCCCTTCCATCTTAAACAATTTCTGATATTGCTTCACCAGTGCATTCTTTGGTTCGGTCAATACCCTGAACAGGGCCTCATGATCAAGCAAATCAAGACCGGCAACTACTGGCAGTCTACCCACCAATTCGGGAATAAATCCGAACTGGATTAAATCTTGCGGAGTGATTTCAGAAAGGGTCGGACCGGCTTTTTTCATTACAACAGATTTTTCTTTGTGCTTAAAACCAATCTCACCGGTTCCTTTCCGTCGTTCCATTATATCATCCAGCCCATCAAAAGAACCGCCACAGATAAACAGAATATTACGCGTGTTAATTGGAATCAAGCGCTGCTCGGGATGCTTTCTGCCACCCTGCGGAGGAACATGGGCAGTAGTTCCTTCCAGAATTTTCAAGAGGGCTTGCTGAACGCCTTCACCGGAAACATCCCTGGTAATGGATGTTGAAGAAGATTTGCGGCCAATTTTATCTAATTCATCAATATAGATTATACCCTGTTCAGCGGCCGGTACGTTATAATTAGCCACCTGCAGCAGTCGGACTAAAATATTCTCGACATCTTCGCCCACATAGCCGGCTTCCGTAAGAGTGGTAGCATCGGTTATGGCAAAAGGGACCGATAAAAAACGCGCCAGAGTCTGAGCCAGTAAGGTTTTACCAGTTCCGGTTGGTCCGATCACTAAAATATTACTTTTTTCAATCTCGACGTCTTCATCAAGATGTTGATATAAAATTCGTTTATAATGATTGTAGACCGCCACGGCAACCGTT
>JABMPO010000370.1 GCA_013203015.1 Fidelibacterota bacterium | reverse complement strand
GTTGTGAGGATACAAATGTTGAGTCTACCAATATCGAACAGACACTGCTGTCCCTGATAGATGCCGATGAAGCCCTGGGTTTGGATGGTTTTGATGATGGCGATGCCATCGAAGGAGATTATGAATCCGGATTGGAACAGGAGGGATTCTTTAAAATGCTGGCTGATTCTATCGATCCGGAAAGTGGTATTCGAATTCGCTATGGTAAGCGGATCACCGGAGTAGTGCGAGAAGTTGAATTCACCGATCTTGGAAACGATACAATTATTGGCGTAATTACCAAAACCATCAGCGGTAATTTTATAATTGTAGCCCTTGATACTGCCGATGATGATACCATTTTCTGGAATAAAACGTTTACCACGGATTTTATCCGTAAAGTACGGTTTGTCCAGATTGATACTGTATCTTCCGACAGCACTGATGGTTGGCGGATAAACGCACTTACGGTTGGTGTTGGCGTGACTGGGAATAAGGTTGATATTGAAAAAATTGAGTTTTTCCGACCCGATGGAGCCGTTCCATTATATTCGTTTGAAGGTGACGTAACAAGCCTGTTCATTGCCAGGGATGAGATTCCCACATTCGAAGCCTGGCGAAGTATCCGTATTGAGGTAACGGTTACTAATTCCGGCCCCGAATTCCCATTTCGTAGTGGAGAAACAGTTGCATTGCATTATGGTCATCAACGAGGGCAGAAGGGACGCCGCATGATGAATGATATGGGATTATTTGCTGATGGCACCGCATTGGATAATGTTTTTAGTGCATTGTGGCTGGTTCATGGACCGGGACGAAATCCGCAAAACGATCAGCCGCTACAGCGCCGGACATTCCGGGGTTTTGCTGATGTAATTGATTTCGGTACTCTTTATTCCGAAGATGATGCGGTTAATTCGGTATTTTGGGCTTTGCCCTATCGTAGCATGCGTGGTAATTAAACCACAGATTACACCCACCTGCACTGCGACTACGGTGGGCAGGCAGATTGCACAAATTTGGGTTTAAATAACTACTTTATAATGTTGGCGCCGATGTAAAAATCGGCGCTTTTGCAGCG
Organism: Fidelibacterota bacterium; assembly: GCA_013203015.1. Lineage (GTDB taxonomy): Bacteria > Fidelibacterota > Marinisomatia > Marinisomatales > TCS56 > JABMPO01. Next base: position 2,772 of record JABMPO010000370.1, on the reverse strand, counting down.
TTTATTTATTGGACACTGATTTTCTGCTAAGGCGGATAAAATATATGTCGATATTCAAATAAAAAGCTTTCCCTTGAATAAAAGGATACCAGTAACTTCAAATCTTGTTTTAGACCAGTTAATATAGAAAAAACACGAAAAAAGGCCAATTAATACACACCCCAAAGAGGTGCCCGATGTACGATATTATTGAAGCACGATTTCTGGCCCAGGACATCAAACTGTTTAAAATTTACTCCCCTCCCATCGCCCGTAAAAGAAAAGCCGGACAATTTCTAATACTCCGGGTATCGGAAACCGGTGAACGGATTCCGTTAACTATTGCTGATTCGGATCAGGAACAGGGAACAGTAACGATCATTGTCCAGGGTATCGGAAAAACTACCAAAGAATTGAACACTCTTGAAGCCGGCGATCAAATTGTTGATGTTGTAGGACCGTTGGGAAAACCATCAGAAATTGAGAAATTCGGTACGACCGTCAGTATTGGCGGTGGAGTCGGTACAGCTATTGCCTTTCCCACGGCAGTTGCCCTGAAAAAAGCCGGCAATCATGTTATTACCATTAACGGGGCGCGCTCCAAGGATATGGTTATCCTGGAAGACGAAATGAAGGCAGTCAGCGACGAAGCTTACATCACCACCGACGATGGTAGTTACGGAATCCATGGATTTGTAACGACCAAATTGCAAGAATTAATTGACGATGGCCGCCAACTAGATTTCGTGCTGGCAATCGGTCCTATCCCAATGATGCGGGCGGTGGCCGAAGTTACGCGTCCCCACGGGATTCACACCGTTGTCAGCCTGAATCCGATTATGGTTGATGGCACCGGTATGTGCGGTGGCTGCCGGGTTCAGGTCGATAATAAAGTACAATTTGCCTGTGTTGATGGCCCGGAATTTGACGCCCACAAAGTAGATTTTACCAATTTGATCAATCGTAATCGCGTTTATTCCGAACATGAACAAAGATCACTGGAAGCCTATCAGCATCGCTGCAATCTGAAAAAGCAGGCCGATGAATTGGTAGCTAAATCCGTTTAAATGGAAAATTTGAGATAATCATGGCAGAATTTCTCCTCCCGAAAGAACGTATGAAAGTGGCGCGCCAGATAATGCCGGAACAGGATCCTACAATCAGGGCGCGGAATTTTGAAGAAGTCAATCTGGGATTGACGAAAGAACAGGCAATTTTAGACGCTCAACGCTGTTTACAGTGCAAGAAACCAACCTGCATGGACGGTTGCCCGGTTGAAGTTGATATTATCGGTTTCCTGGAACTGGTGGTAAAAGAAGATTTTCTGGGCGCTGCTAAAAAGATCAAAGAAGATAATGTTTTACCGGCCGTTTGTGGTCGGGTTTGTCCCCAGGAAACCCAATGTGAAGCCTTGTGCGTTGTGGGGAAACGATTCGAGCCGGTTTCAATTGGCCGGTTGGAGCGGTTTGTGGCCGATTATGAAATATTTGAAGGGGTAACTCCGGATAAATCGTCGGCCCCGAAAAAAGGTAAAAAGGTAGCTATAGTTGGCAGTGGCCCGGCCGGATTAAGTTGTGCCGGTGATCTGATTAATATGGGTTATGATGTTACCGTGTTCGAAGCCCTGCACGAACTGGGGGGTGTCCTGGTTTATGGAATTCCGGAATTCCGGCTGCCGAAAGATATTGTACGCAAAGAAGTCGACAATATGCGCAAAATGGGTGTGGAATTCAAAACCAATGTTGTAATTGGTGCAACCTATACCATCGATGAATTGATGCAGGAGGAAGGTTACAGCGCTGTATTTGTGGCCGTTGGCGCCGGGTTACCCTGGTTCATGAATATTCCCGGTGAAAGTCTGGCCGGTGTTTATTCGGCCAATGAATTTTTAACACGGGTGAATTTGATGAAAGCCTATAAATTCCCCGAATATGATTCGCCGATCTTGGATTGTGCCGGTAAACGGGTTGCAGTATTTGGTGGTGGCAATGTGGCCATGGATGCCGTACGAACCGCCCAGCGTTTGGGTGCCGAAAAAGCTGCGATCTATTATCGGCGTTCCGAAGCGGAAATGCCGGCTCGAGCAGAAGAAATTCACCATGCCAAAGATGAAGGGGTAATATTTGAGATTTTGACTACGCCCATCGAATTTCTCGGTGACGAAAACGAGCGCCTGCATTCCATGAAATGTATTCGCATGGAATTGGGTGAGCCGGATGCTTCCGGGCGCCGTCGTCCGGTACCGCTGGAGAATTCGGAATATATCGAGCCGGTCGACATTGCCATTGTATCCATCGGCAATGGTTCCAATCCGCTGATCTCGCAGACCAGTCCGGATATTGAAACCAATAAATGGGGCAATATTATTGCTGATGAAGATAAAATGCGAACTTCAAAAGAAGGCGTATTTGCCGGCGGTGATATCGTTACCGGTGGCGCCACCGTGATTCTGGCTATGGGTGCCGGTCGGAAAGCCGCCCGGGGAATACACGAATACCTGGAGACCGGTAATTGGTAAGTTATTAACTAATGCAAACATCCCTGTTAGGGATGAAGAATCGTATACATGGTTTTGTGGTGATTTAATCCCCTCCATTGACGGGGTGCGCAGATTTATCTGGGTGTGGTGGGTGGTTTTTGGAGAATATCCAACAGCGATTAACGAATGTTGAATTTAGAAGTACACACCAACAATACTTCTTAAATAATTAATCCTTGTACGATGTTCATTATTCAATATTTGACACACCCCCCGCTGCGCGGTCCCCTCTCAAGAGGGGAATTATACCAAGC
>JABMPO010000369.1 GCA_013203015.1 Fidelibacterota bacterium | reverse complement strand
GAATTACCGATAATCAATTTGGGCTCACAGCCGCCAAGTATTTTTTGTTGATAGCTGCCAATGACCACTGAACCACCAACCAGCCAGATGGCATGTGCCAGAATTTCCGCTGCTGGCGTGGGGCAGTCTGCGAGATAAACCCGATCATGGTTGGTAATGCCCAATTGCTCCAGCCAGTTAGCAGTTTGATAAATACGCTGTAACAATTTTGCATAACTCAACTGCTGTGGGAGATACCAGATTTTATCCGCTAATTTGATATTCTGACCATCCACCAGCGCTCCCAGGTTTGGGTAGGGAATCATATATTCAATCGGCTCAACACTGCCATAGCACTGAGCCTGGTAGATTCGATCTGCTAATGGTTTTTTGGTGGACAGCATTTAATTATTGTTTATATAGGGAGCGGAAATTACAGCGGAAATGGTGTGCAGGTGTTAACGCGTTAAGGTTCCAGAGGTCAGGGTTCAGGGGAATTTGATTTAAGAACAAGGATTAACGAATTATGATTTTAGAAGTATCCGACTTCGTTCGCCAACCGGCAAAAAACGGCATGACAAGCTGGAGTTTTAGAATATTCTCAAATTTCTATTTTCCAATATCCATTATTTCATGTGTTCTCTGTGGTCTTTGTGTCTCCGTGTTTAGAAATAAAAAAGCCCGCGCTCTTGGAGGATAACACGGGCATTTGGCGGGTATAAGCTATTAATCGAGTGGTTCGAATCGAGCCTGGAAGAAGCGTAGTAATTCCGGCTCGTAGGTGAACCGCAGACCTTTGATACTTTCCCGGCGAGCGTAGACATCGGCAATTGATTCGGCGGTTACATCCATATGGGACTGAGTGTAAACTCGTCGTGGTAAGGTTACACGAACCAGCTCCAGTTTGGGACGGTTGTGATCGCCGGTTTCTTTATTGCGGCCGGCGGAAACAATACCGCGCTCCATGGTGCGTACACCACCCTGGATATAAATTTCTGCCGCCAGTGTTTGGGAGGGAAACATATCCTGGCTTAAGTGCGGCAGGAATTTCCTGGCATCGATGAATACACCGTGACTGCCTATCGGCTTGACAATCGGAATCCCAAATTCCAATAGTCTTTCACCTAAATACTGAGTTTGGCCGACCCGGGCGCGCATATGATCATCCTGGACTGATTCGGCAATTCCCAATGCTACCGCTTCCATATCACGGCCAGCCATCCCGCCGTACGTGTGCAAACCCTCATACATCACAACCATATTCTGGGCTTTAAGGTAAAGATCTTCATCATTAGTGGCTAGAAATCCACCGATATTGACGATGGGATCTTTCTTTGCACTCATGGTGGCGTGATCGGTTATGGAGCAGATTTCATAGACAATTTCGGCCACGGATTTATCAGCATAACCATCTTCCCGTTCCTTGATGAACCAGGCGTTTTCGGCTACCCTGGTCATATCGTGGACAATCGGAATTTTATATTTCAGGGACAGCTTTCGTAATTCCTTTAGGTTGCCCAGGGAAATAGGTTGACCGCCAGCCATATTTACAGCTGTGGCGATGGCGAAATAGGGAATTTTATCTGCGCCGACTTTATCAATCAAGGCCTGTAATTTGTCCAGGTCCACATTGCCTTTGAAGGGATGTTCACTTTCCGTGTCGTGGGCTTCATCGATGATAATATCCACGAATGTCCCACCGGCTAATTCCTGATGCATGCGGGTAGTTGTGAAGTACATATTGCCGGGTAAGAAATCGCCTTTTTTGATCATGATCTGTGAAATCATGTGTTCCGCGCCGCGGCCCTGGTGGGTCGGGATCAAATATTTATAAGTGTAGTAATCCTGAATCGCTTTTTCCAGATGATAAAAATTGCGGCTGCCGGCATAAGCTTCGTCACCCATCATCAATCCGGACCACTGGCGGTCGCTCATGGCGTTGGTACCGCTGTCGGTAAGCAGGTCAATGTACACATCTCTGGATTTGAGCAGGAAAGTATTGTAACCGGCTTCCTTGATGGCTGCCAACCGTTCTTCTTTAGTGGTGACCCGCAGATGTTCCACCATTTTGATTTTCCAGGGTTCAGCCCAGGATCGTCTTTCAGTCATTGTAATTCCTCATAAAAGTGTTAAGGTGCTAAAGTATTAATGCGTTAAGGAGTTAAAGTTTTACTTTACCTTCCGAATTATTTTGGTCTCTATGCTCTTTGTTCCAAGCTCATTGCTTCCTGCTCCGTACTCTATCAAAGATTAAAACAAACCACCTTCGGTTCAGTCATTTCCTGGAGCGAGAACTTAATGCCTTCCCGGCCCAAACCGCTGTTTTTCACACCGCCGAATGGCATCAGGTCAACGCGGTAATCGGTGGAATCATTGACGATCACACTGCCCACATCCATTTTTTTGATGGCATAAAAAGCCTGGTTTAAATCCTGCGTGAAAATTGCGCCATGCAGACCGTAATCGACGGCATTGGATTTTTCGATTGCTTCATCAAGTGTTTTAACCGGGTACAGCGACACCACCGGACCGAAAACTTCCTGGCAATCCAGTTTGGCACTGGCGGGCATTTTTTCGAATACTGTTGGTTGAACCAACGTGCCCACGCGAGTACCACCGGTGAGCAGGTGGGCGCCTTTACCGACTGCGTCATCAACCCATTCTATCACTCGTATAGCTTCTTTTTCATTGATCATGGGACCCATGTCGGTATCCTCGTCCAATTGGAAGCCGGTCTTGTATTTCTTGGTACGAGTCACAAATTGATCTCGAAACTGCTCGTAAATATCTTCCTGAATATAGATCCGCTGGACACCGATACAATTCTGGCCCACGGCCCAGAATGCGCCGGATACGCACGACTCAACGGCATTTTCCAGATTGCAATCGTCCATGACAATCACCGGTGAATTGGAGCCCAATTCCATGCCGACTTTTTTCAGTCCGACCTTTTTCATGATCTGGTTGCCGGCATCGACGCCGCCAGTGAAAGAAACCATCCGCACGCGCTTATCAGAAACCAGAGCGTCGCCAATTTCACTGCCGTGACCGGTAACCACCGACAGAATTTTTGGAGGCAGTCCCGCTTCCAGCAGAATTTCTGCCAGTTTCAATGCCGATAACGGTGTGACTGTGGCCGGTTTTAATACCACCGAGTTTCCACCGGCGATGGCCGGTCCCAGTTTGTGGGCCACCAGGTTCAGAGGGTCGTTAAAGGGGGTAATGGCGGTAATTATTCCAATCGGAAAGCGGTAGTAGTAACCAACCCGGTTTTCAGAACCGGGTGCGCTGTCGAATGGCAGGGTTTCCCCGCAAATACGCCTGGCTTCCTCGGCGGAGATCATCATTGTGTTGATAGCCCGCCCTACCTCTTTGCGGGCTTCATTAATCGTTTTCGAACCCTCGGTGGCGATTGTCTTTGCCAGTTCTTCGTAGCAGTTTTCCATGATCTCACAGGCTTTTTTCAGAATCGTGATCCGCTTGTGTACCGGCAGATTACGGTTGATTTCAAAGCCTTCTACAGCAGTCTCAATCGCTGCTTTAACATCAGTTGTTGTGCCGGCTGGAACAGTATCGATAACCGTGCCGTCGAACGGATTGATCACATCAATGGTTTCAGGTTTAGCGACCCACTGGCCGTTGATTAACATTTTCATATTATTTCCCTCAAATTTTAAATTAAATCGAGGCAGCGAGCCAGGTCGTCTTCCAAGTCCTGGACATCTTCACAGCCCACGGATAAGCGTACCAACCCGGCGGTAATTCCGGCTTTTTCCTGGCATTCCTTGCTCATTCCGGCATGGGTCATGGAGGCCGGATGCTGGATCAACGATTCATAGCCACCCAGCGAAACCGCCAGTGTTGGAACCTGAACATTGTCCATAATGGTTTTACCGGCATCAGCGCCGCCGACTACACCAAAGCTGATCATAAAACCAGAGCCTTTCATCTGTTCCTTGGCCAATTGATGTTGGGGGTGGGATTTGAGTCCCGGAAACCGTACCCACTCCACTTTGGGATGCTGCTCCAGGAATTCCGCCAGCCGAATGGCATTGGCTTGTGCTTTTTCTACCCGCAGCGATAGCGTCCGCAAGCCTCGCAGAACCAGCCATGATTGATGGGGATCCATGGTGCCGCCCATTGACCGTAGCACTGGTCTAATCTGATTGAATAGCTCTTCATTTTTGGCAATAATAATTCCCGCGACCACATCGGAATGACCATTCAAAGCTTTAGTCATACTATGAACGATCACATCGGCGCCCAAATCAAATGGTCGTTGCAGGATGGGGGTCATAAAGGTGTTATCAACCACCAAAATTGCTCCATGTTTGTGGGCAATATCGGCACAAGCCCGAATGTCTGTGAGCTTGATTGTGGGATTAGCTGGTGTTTCGATGTAGACCATTTTCGTATTGGGGCGCATGGCGTTGCGTATTTCTTCCGGATTAGCGGAATCGACGAAATCATATTCAACTCCGAACCGGGAG
>JABMPO010000057.1 GCA_013203015.1 Fidelibacterota bacterium | reverse complement strand
CGCAATTTCGATTGATAATCTTTTCCAAGCGGCGCAACAGAGTTAATAACGATTTCCTTTACATCGTCGTATTCATAGGATTTATCAAAATCCAAGATAGGGATAGAAGTGTCATAAAGGTGATATTCTTCCAATTCTAACGCGGCTTTACGGGCGCGATGATATCGTTTCAATGGATCTGTTCCCTCACGAACCATCTTGACAAGATTAGTGTAAACATCAATCGGGACATTATCACTTTCCAGATTGGCCTCCAGTGTCGAATTATATTTACGCGCCTGCGCAAATGCCCAATCACGCTGACAGATACCATTGTAAGTGGCCGCATAGGTATTTATTGTTTCATTATAAATACCATTCCGCGCTAAAAACACAGCTTTACGATCTTCTTGATTACGATTAGTGCTTAGCACCTGTCCATACTGCCCGGGCGTAACAGTAATTGTATCCCCGGTGCTGAGAATAATTTCCGGAAAAACAATATCTGAGGTGGATAATTCGGAATGTATCGAGCGCGGTGTGCGGGAAAATCCGGAAAAATATGATAATAATTGCTCCCCCTGTTCATCGAGAACATGAGCCTGCTGCCGATATAGATCCTCGATTCCGTGTTTATAGATCGATAATCCTTTTTCAGCAGCCAGCCAGGTTTCCATGGTCTCCCAGGGAATATTCAGCATTTCGGGATCAAACCAGGCCGTTGCTGTACCAAATTGGGAAAACAGAATCTGCACGCGCTGCAATTTGCCGGAAATTTCATTGTCACGAGTATCAGTATCGCGGGACATACTTACATAACTATAAACTCCGTCGGCCAGCATTCCCAGTTTATCACCAAGTTCGAAAGCTTTTAGTAAAACGTCAGAACCTTCAGCTAGACGACCCTTGAAGGCGGCATATTCGTCCATGGTTTCTTTCAGTTGGGTAAAATCAGCTTCCCAGGCATCCCAATCTGCATAAATGTCAGTTAAATCCCATTTGTACTCATCCGGAATTTCGGATCGAACCAATGTCTCTGGTTTGGCTGACAATATCCCAATAAAGGATACAACAATTATTAATAATACAATTGCAAAACGTGTGTGCTTCATAATCTTCCTGTTTTTAGTTAATAATTTGTGATTAAAAACGACTGAATTTCAGAAAATACCGCGTTTGATTCCAGTGCTAAAAAAAAGTTATTGTTAAACTTTGAAGGTTATCAGTGAAACAAGAAATAGCACCAAAGGGCGGCAATACCGGGCGCGAGCAAACCTATTACCAGTCCACCGCGTAGAAAATCGTGGGTATTTAGTTTACCGGTGGCGTAGGCAATCGCATTGGGCGGAGTGGAAATCGGCAGACACATAGCCGCTGAGGCGCCCAGGGCGATGGGTACAACGATGACTGCCTCAAAACCCAGACCAATGGCCATTCCAATCGGTACCAGAATATTGGCGGCAGCGGTGTTGCTCATTAAATTGGACAGGATCGAAGCGACATAAGCCAGTATAAAAGCAATCATCATGGTACCAAATAATTCTATTGGCAATCTGGTTACCAGCCATTCCGCCAATCCGGTCTCGCGGACACCGACTCCCAACGACAATCCTCCTGCCAGCAGTAATAAAACATCCCATTGCAGATTCCGGATGTTACGAGCAGTGATGACCCCGGTAACAGCGAATACTGTAATTGGTAAAAAAGAAACAACTGGCGTTGGAATGTGATGCAATGGACCGGTCATCCACAAAACCACGGTCAGGATGAATACGGGCATCACCATCAACCGTTTCCACATAGGCAATTGAGCGCCGGTTCTGGTTTGCCACTGCAATCCGCTAATATTTATTTCCTTCGTGCGCGCTGGATAGGCAAATCGCAAATACAGCCAGGCGATAATAAACATGACGATTGCCGGCGGTAAACCAGCGATCATCCAGCGAATGAAATCCATCGATATTGTCTCCGAGAGTGATCCGGCGGCAATCGCATTAGGCGGACTTCCAATAATTGTCCCCATTCCACCGATATTTGCAGCAAAAGGTATTCCCAACAGGATACCGCGACCGAACGGGTCATCCTTATCCAATGAATGCACAATCGGCAAGATTACCGCCATCATCATAGCAGTTGTGGCGGTGTTTGACATAAACATGGAGAAAGTAAAAGTAACGGCCATGGCACCAAACAGCACGGCCCCCGGTTTTGAACCAAACCAGCCCAGCACATAACGGGAAAATAAGCGATCAAGCCCCGTTACCTGCGCCGCTTCAGCCAGCACAAATCCACCAAAAAACAGCCACATCAAAGGGCTGCTCCAGGGCTGGACAAAAATTTGCCAATCCTGGGCGGTTTCTGCGAAGACCCCTCCCGGTTTACCGAGAATTACGATCTGTAACGCCATTATCAGAATTGCCACAGAAAATGATGGAATCGCTTCGGTAATCCACAAGCTGGCACCAATCAACAGGATAAACAGCGACCAGCGTCCGGCGGCTGATAATCCGGCATATTCAGGAAACAACGCCACTGCAGTGGCAAAAATAATACAGATCACAATTTTTAACAGTGTCTGTGTAGACGAAATTTCCAACTTTCCCCAGATTCGCAATACTTCTCGCCTGGTATCAATCATATACCAATCCTAACAACTTTTAGATTTAACCGGGAAAACACACAGAAAATTACATGTTGAATTATATATAATTGCAGTAGCAATTCACTGAATTGCGACTATAGTAGCTAAAGCTGCGGTGGCCGAGAGTACTAAACCCTTTTTCTCAGAGGCAGTAATCAGGATGGAATCCGCTTACTCCGGAGTAAGCGGATTCCATCCTGATTACTGCCTCTGAGAAAAAGGGTTTAGTACTCTCGGCCACCGCAGCTTTAGCTACTATAGTCGCAATTCAGTGAATTGCTACTGCAATTATATATAATTCAACATGTAATTTTCTGTGTGTTTTCCCGGTTAAATCTAAAAGTTGTTAGGATTGGTATATGATTGATACCAGGCGAGAAGTATTGCGAATCTGGGGAAAGTTGGAAATTTCGTCTACACAGACACTGTTAAAAATTGTGATCTGTATTATTTTTGCCACTGCAGTGGCGTTGTTTCCTGAATATGCCGGATTATCAGCCGCCGGACGCTGGTCGCTGTTTATCCTGTTGATTGGTGCCAGCTTGTGGATTACCGAAGCGATTCCATCATTTTCTGTGGCAATTCTGATAATGGCGTTACAGATCGTAATTCTCGGTAAACCGGGAGGGGTCTTCGCAGAAACCGCCCAGGATTGGCAAATTTTTGTCCAGCCCTGGAGCAGCCCTTTGATGTGGCTGTTTTTTGGTGGATTTGTGCTGGCTGAAGCGGCGCAGGTAACGGGGCTTGATCGCTTATTTTCCCGTTATGTGCTGGGCTGGTTTGGTTCAAAACCGGGGGCCGTGCTGTTTGGTGCCATGGCCGTTACTTTTACTTTCTCCATGTTTATGTCAAACACCGCCACAACTGCTATGATGATGGCGGTAATCTTGCCGATTGTGCATTCATTGGATAAGGATGACCCGTTCGGTCGCGGTATCCTGTTGGGAATACCTTTTGCTGCAAATATCGGTGGAATGGGGACAATTATTGGAAGTCCGCCTAATGCGATTGCCGCCGGATCACTCTCGGAGACAATATCGATGGATTTCATTCGCTGGATGATCGCTGGTTTACCGCCGGCAATCGTCATGTTTATTATCGCCTGGCTGTATTTGCGATTTGCCTATCCAGCGCGCACGAAGGAAATAAATATTAGCGGATTGCAGTGGCAAACCAGAACCGGCGCTCAATTGCCTATGTGGAAACGGTTGATGGTGATGCCCGTATTCATCCTGACCGTGGTTTTGTGGATGACCGGTCCATTGCATCACATTCCAACGCCAGTTGTTTCTTTTTTACCAATTACAGTATTCGCTGTTACCGGGGTCATCACTGCTCGTAACATCCGGAATCTGCAATGGGATGTTTTATTACTGCTGGCAGGAGGATTGTCGTTGGGAGTCGGTGTCCGCGAGACCGGATTGGCGGAATGGCTGGTAACCAGATTGCCAATAGAATTATTTGGTACCATGATGATTGCTTTTATACTGGCTTATGTCGCTTCGATCCTGTCCAATTTAATGAGCAACACCGCTGCCGCCAATATTCTGGTACCGATTGGAATGGCCATTGGTCTGGGTTTTGAGGCAGTCATCGTTGTACCCATCGCCCTGGGCGCCTCAGCGGCTATGTGTCTGCCGATTTCCACTCCGCCCAATGCGATTGCCTACGCCACCGGTAAACTAAATACCCACGATTTTCTACGCGGTGGACTGGTAATAGGTTTGCTCGCGCCCGGTATTGCCGCCCTTTGGTGCTATTTCTTGTTTCACTGATAACCTTCAAAGTTTAACAATAACTTTTTTTTAGCACTGGAATCAAACGCGGTATTTTCTGAAATTCAGTCGTTTTTAATCACAAATTATTAACTAAAAACAGGAAGATTATGAAGCACACACGTTTTGCAATTGTATTATTAATAATTGTTGTATCCTTTATTGGGATATTGTCAGCCAAACCAGAGACATTGGTTCGATCCGAAATTCCGGATGAGTACAAATGGGATTTAACTGACATTTATGCAGATTGGGATGCCTGGGAAGCTGATTTTACCCAACTGAAAGAAACCATGGACGAATATGCCGCCTTCAAGGGTCGTCTAGCTGAAGGTTCTGACGTTTTACTAAAAGCTTTCGAACTTGGTGATAAACTGGGAATGCTGGCCGACGGAGTTTATAGTTATGTAAGTATGTCCCGCGATACTGATACTCGTGACAATGAAATTTCCGGCAAATTGCAGCGCGTGCAGATTCTGTTTTCCCAATTTGGTACAGCAACGGCCTGGTTTGATCCCGAAATGCTGAATATTCCCTGGGAGACCATGGAAACCTGGCTGGCTGCTGAAAAAGGATTATCGATCTATAAACACGGAATCGAGGATCTATATCGGCAGCAGGCTCATGTTCTCGATGAACAGGGGGAGCAATTATTATCATATTTTTCCGGATTTTCCCGCACACCGCGCTCGATACATTCCGAATTATCCACCTCAGATATTGTTTTTCCGGAAATTATTCTCAGCACCGGGGATACAATTACTGTTACGCCCGGGCAGTATGGACAGGTGCTAAGCACTAATCGTAATCAAGAAGATCGTAAAGCTGTGTTTTTAGCGCGGAATGGTATTTATAATGAAACAATAAATACCTATGCGGCCACTTACAATGGTATCTGTCAGCGTGATTGGGCATTTGCGCAGGCGCGTAAATATAATTCGACACTGGAGGCCAATCTGGAAAGTGATAATGTCCCGATTGATGTTTACACTAATCTTGTCAAGATGGTTCGTGAGGGAACAGATCCATTGAAACGATATCATCGCGCCCGTAAAGCCGCGTTAGAATTGGAAGAATATCACCTTTATGACACTTCTATCCCTATCTTGGATTTTGATAAATCCTATGAATACGACGATGTAAAGGAAATCGTTATTAACTCTGTTGCGCCGCTTGGAAAAGATTATCAATCGAAATTGCG
>JABMPO010000056.1 GCA_013203015.1 Fidelibacterota bacterium | reverse complement strand
CTGCTCTGTTCTTCATCATGCTCAATCTGAACCGCCATATTGATGGGTCCGATGGAATCAATACTACGTTGAATCAGCTCAACTTCGGCAGCCAGTTCTTCAATGCTCTGATCAACTACAAGTTTTTCGGGAATTTCAACATCATATTTTTCCCTGATTCGTTCCCTGATGGTTTGAATCTGCTGGGTATATTGGGCGCTTTTTACTTCATAATCCCGCAAATCTTCCAGCAGGGCTTCGCGATCTTTTTGTTCACTGCGGATTTTTGTCTCGAGCTGCTCGATAGATTGGTAGGTTTCATTAAATACTTGTTGTTTCAGATCCAGAACCGAACGTTGCTGCTTGATCTTGGAATTGATTGAATCCAGCGTCTGACTACCTTCAGTTATCTGATCAGCCAGGGCATTTTTTTGATTATTTAATTCGACTATTTCAGTATCAATATGAGATTGACGCCGTTTTAGCTCAGTGATCGATTCAGCCGCGGTACGTTTTTTAAATTGCAGATTTTCGCGCTGATTTTCCAGATTCATAGCCGCGATCCGAATATCCTGGGTTGCCTGATTCAACTGATCGCGATTTTTTCGCTCACTATCCAGCTTCTCACCGGTTGCTGCAATAGTTTTATCAATTTTTGCTAACTCGGCCTGATCATCGTTTATCTGGGGCACCAGGTTAGTCAGCGCTTGCCGGGATTGATCGATCTGATCCTGTATTTCATCAAATTCGGCAGTATTATTCTGCAATGCTTCCAGCGTTTGTGATTGCTGATAATGATTGCCGATCAACTCCCGCTCGACAGTTGCTACGGCCTTGGCAGCCTCGTCAATCCTGGTTTTAACCACCTGATCCTGCTCATTACGCTCGCTGATAACAGCATCAATTGCCAGCAGTTCATTGCTATGATTATCGATCAACTCGTTTAATTGTTTAATCGACAACGAAAGCGCGTCGATTTTCTGCTGGCGTCCTAGAACACTGATACCACCACTGGTCTGAGCATTTTTAAGAATAGAATTCGCACCGGAATAGCGTCCTTGTTGGTCAATCAGATCCCAGCCCGCCAGTGATTTATTATTGACCGCCGTATTAATGTTCTCCACCAATAACAGGTTACCCAGCAAATAATTTACCAGGGCTTTTATTTCAGGTGGAAATTTGATCAGATCCATGGCTCGCAATACCTTTGAGTCAGTTTTTGGCGTCGACTGATATTCACTCTTCAGTGTGCTGATTTCCTTCAACGGCAAGATACTGAGGTGACCGGCTTTTGCCTTCTGCAACCGATCTAAAACCGCAATTGCCGCTTGCCGGTCCCGGGCGACCAGACAATAAGCCAATGGACCAAGGGCATTCTCGATAATTGCATTATATTCAGGGGCGGCGTTGATCAAATCCCCCAGGCTGCCCATAATTTCCGGAAATTCCTGGCGGCGATCCAGAACATAACGAACACCTTCCGGGTAGCCTTCATTTTTCTCTATCAATTCCCGATAAAATTCTAATTGCGATTCAGTAGTCTGAAGCTTGTTAACTGATTCCTGCCGGTTTGCTTCGATCTCACGCCGGCTATTTTCAGCTTGATTCAAATCAGATTGGCAGCGTTCTGCAGCGAGCTTGATTTCCCTAAGGCGTTGGCTCAATTTTCCCTGTTCTGCCTCCAGTTGCTGCTGTTGTTCAGCCCCGGCAGATTGCTGGGTTAATAATTGCGCGTGCCGTTCCTTCAGACGTCCCTGGCGATTGTTGTACTCGGTCAGTAATTGTTTGGTTTTTTCCTGTAAAGACTGGCTGTCACTAACCTTCTGTTGCTGCTGCCAACGGGAATTCTGTAATACATCAACTTCTTTGCGCAGCGCCGAAAAGACTGCTTCCACTTGTTCCAGCTTTTGCTTGCTGGCCTGGTATTCACTCAGTTGTGTTTCAATCTCGGGATCCAGTTTATCGATGGCAGCCAAGTGCTCATCCACCGCTAGACCTAATTGTTCCAATTTGCTGACAATATTCAGTTGTTCCTGTTCCAGCCGGGCGATATTGTCCTGCGTGTTCCTTTTTTGCTCATTTTTAACCAGAATACCATTGCGGGCTTCTTCGCGATCAGCCTCAATATTATTTACAGATTTCTGTAAGCGATCCACATCTTCACGCTGGTTGCGATATAAATCTTTTAACCGCGCTAATTCTTTCTCTTTCAAATTTTCGCTGCTTACATTGGATTCCCGCAGATGTTTCAACTCGCGAATACGATCTGCCAGGGGACTAACCTGTCCCAAATAATGATTTTCCCGCAAGAAAGCCAGCGCCAGGTCTTTTTCCCTGAGTTTCTCCGCCAGCTTGGCGTGACGTTTAAACCGTTTTAATTGCAGCGCTAATCCATGTACTTTACCTTCTACTTCACCAATAATATCATTAATCCGGTCCAGGTCGACCCGGATTGTTTCAAATTTGCGGATTGCTGACCGCCGTTCGAGCTTATATTTATTAATACCGGCGGCTTCTTCGAACATCCGTTTACGGTCATCCCGAGTTTCCGACAGAATACTCTCAATCATGCTGAGCTCGATTACCGAATAGGCATCGGATCCCATACCCGTATCAATAAAGAGATTATGAATATCTTTTAACCGGCAGGGTGTACGATTAATAAAATATTCACTCTCGCCGTCGCGGTAGGCGCGCCGGGTAATCTCCACATCATTATATTCAACCGGCAGCTTGCCTTTATTATTGTGAACAGTCAACGATACTTCGCACATGCTCAACGGTTTCAAACCTTCGGCTCCGTTAAAAATCACATCTTCCAGTTTTCCGCCCCGTAAAACACTGGATTTCTGCTCGCCAAGCACCCAGCGTATTGCATCAACAATATTGGTTTTACCACAACCGTTGGGACCGACTACGGTTGTTATGCCCTCGCCAAAATTTAACAGAGTTTTTTTGACAAAAGTCTTGAAACCTTGAATCTTTAATTCGGATATATACATTTTTTCAAATTAGAATATTGCCAATGATTCCTGCTTGAAATTGCTGTCAATCACCGCTTTTAACCCGGAGGCCAGCTCATTTGTCGTCCACCTAACAGATGCATATGGATATGATACACAGCCTGACCACCATCTTCATTGCAATTAATTACCGTACGATAACCATTGATTCCAATTCCCTTTTTAGCAGCGATTTCTTTGGCGGCCACTAACATTTCACCGACCAAATCCATATTGCCGGCATCGATATCGTTGGAAGTCGCGATATGTTCCTTGGGAATTATCAAAATATGCACTGGTGCCTGTGGATTGATATCATTAAATGCTAATACATATTCATTTTCAAAAACAATATCCGCGGGAATTTCCCGATCAAGAATTTTACAGAATAAGCAATCGCTCATAATGTCGTCCCCTTCCTGTTTATACATTCATTCAGAATTGAAAGAGCCATAATTGCCGCCGTCTCGGACCGTAATCGCCGGTTTCCCAGTGATACAAATTCAATATTTTTCGATTTTAACAGATCCATTTCCCGCTGGGAAAAATCACCTTCCGGGCCAATTAATACCACTAATGAAGGCTGTGATTTCAAATGGTGATTATAGGAATTGGTTATCGATCCCGCACCACTGTCATGGCAGGCCAGCACCGTTGATCTGTCAACTTCGTTCAACCATTTTTCCAAAGATAGCGGCTCATGCAGCACAGCCAACCTGCTACGACCAGCCTGTTTACTGGAATTGGCAATTCGTTTTCTAATTCTAGCTGATTTTAAAGTCCGGTTGATTGATCGGTCCAGAACTAACGGATATAGTCTGGTGACTCCCAGTTCGACCGCCTTTTCGATCAATAATTCGAGACGCTCTCGCTTCAGCAGTCCAAAAGCGAGTCCGATATCGGTATCCAGTTCACCCAGCATTTTGTAAGACTTATTGATTTCCCCGACTGCACAGCCGTCTGCAATTTCCGCATAGGTGACCCGATACCCCATTCCCGCCCCATCAATCAACCAGATTGTCGCTCCGGATTTAATCCGTAAGACATTATTCAAGTGATGGGTTTCATCCCGGTCGAGGGTAAAATATTTCTCCTGGATCGCCTTGGGATCCACTGAAAAATAATGACGATCATTCATTATTTTCGCCGACTATAAGTCAGTTTAATCAGTAATCCACTGTAGTCGTTCTTGCCGTCAATCGTCTTTGGTAATTTAAGAAAATCATAGCCAGCGCTAAATCCAAAAACAGTTTGATGCGAGATATAAAAAGATATTCCGGCTCCTAGAAAAACCGCCAGACCAAATGAGGTCTGAGCCTGCCCCCAGCGTTCAGTAAAACTACCGGTTTCAGGCGCATCTAAAATGATATTCGGTCCGGCCATAAAGGTGATATAAGGCGAAAAATTATTGGCAATTCTACCGGCAAAAGGAAAGTACATCAGACCACCTTCGAAAGTCAGCATAACCAAGCTGATACCCCCGGCAGTAGTTACGGTACCGGAATAGGGATCATAAGCGGGGACTTCATTTTCACCTTTCAGATCATAAAGACGACCTTCGGCAATCCAGCCATAAGTCTCAGCCGGAAAACGACCGTAATGCCAGTGAATACCACTACCATTTGATCCGGCGTTTAATCCTGGACCATTTTCCATCCACATTACTTCCCCGGACAGGACGCTGAATAAAAATATTAGTACAAGTGTTTTTCGCATGATAATGAGCCGGGAATTTAACCGATATGACCCGCAGGATTCAATTGTTTGTGAAGTATAATATTAAATAGTCAGGACAATTTTACCAAACTGCCCACCTTGTTCAAGATAGCTATGAGCCGCCTGAATTTCAGACAGGGAAAAACTGCGATCTACTACTGGTTTTAAATCACCGGCATTAACCAGTTTTAAAACCTCTTCAAAACCGGCGATATCACCCATGGTAGAACCGATTATAGACTGCTGCTTATAGAAAATATGACGCAAATCCAGGTTGACCTTTGAACCGGTTGTGGCGCCGCAGGTGACGATGCGTCCGCCATGAGCCAGCAACCTTGTGCTAATATCCCAGGTGGCAGCGCCCACGTGCTCGAAGATAACGTCGACACCCCGTCGCCCAAGCTTCAATTTAATGATGTCCGCAACATTTTCACGATAATGATCGATAGCTAAATCAGCACCAAGCCGGCGCGCCTTTTCCAGCTTGCTATCATTTCCGGCTGTGGCAATTACAAAGCACCCCTTCCATTTTGCGATCTGCAGCGCCATATGACCAATACCGGAACCGGCACCCCAGATCAGTACGGTATCATCTGAACGTAAACCAGCACGGGTAATCAACATAGTGTAGGCGGTCATTGTGACCAATGGGAAAGCAGCTGCCTCAGAAAAATTCAATCCTGCCGGCAGCGGTCGCAGATACTTAGTATCAACCGCCATATATTCGCAATTCGTGCCGTCGCCGGTCTCGCCGAATATTCCGAATTCAGTACAAAAATTTTCCTGCCCCGATTGACAGCGTTTACAATTCCCACAAAATTTCAATGGTTGGATGATGACTTTGTCGCCAATACGAAAGTTAGAGACACCAGCGCCGAGTTCAGTTATTATCCCGGCGCCATCGCTACCGGGAATTATTGGTAACGGAATTCCCGGGAATCCCCGCCTGACCCAGATATCGAGATGGTTTAGGGCAGCGGATTTTAGTTGAACTAATGCCTGCCCATTGCGCGGTTGTGGTACGGGAATCTCCCGTAGTTTCAGTACTTCAGGACCACCGTGGTTTTCAATTACTACGGCTTGCATTCAGGGCGTTACTCGTCAATATCTTTGAATTCCGCATCCTGGATATCAAGCTTGGAATATGAATCTTGCTGATCGGATTTCTCGGTCTTGACTTTTTTATTCGATCCGATTTGAATATTTGAGATATATTTAAATACCCGGTATCCCAGGTAGAAAATGATACCATATAATATGTATTTAATCATTAGAATGCCGTAGCCGGATTAAAAAATTTAGTACCCGTTATGGGCTGACGAATACACTGAATGACTTCTTCAAGATCATGCTCGCTGTGAACGAAATCTATATCATTGGTATTGATTATTATCAGCGGTGTTTCCTTGTAACGGAAGAAATATTCGTTATAAACCTGGTTCAGGGCATCAATGTAAGCGCGATCCATGCTGGCCTCATATGATCGTCCCCGTTTGCTAATGCGATTCATCAGGGAGTCGGTATCCGCCTGAAGATAGATGACCAGATCGGGATTAATAACATTCTTTTCGAGCAGATTGGCCACCGTGTCGTACAGACCCATCTCCTTTTCATTAAGGTTAAGGGAAGCGAATAGGCGATCCTTCACAAACATATAATCCGTTACTAATAGGTTATGAAACAGGTCGACCTGTCTCAATTCCTGCTGCTGCTGATATCTCTGGAGCAGGAAAAACAGTTGAGTCTGAAAAGCATAACGTTCCGGATTCTTATAGAATTCTGCTAGAAAAGGGTTTTCTTCAAACTCCTCAACTACATGTCGGGCTCCGAGACGCTCCGCTAACAGAAGCGATAAACTGGTTTTACCAACCCCAATCGGACCTTCAATAGCAATGTAATAAAGGTTTCTCATACTTCACTTTCAATTCTGTTTAATCACTTGCGATGAATCTACGCAAGCTGATAATAAATCCCTTACCTTCATATTAATTTTCGGCACCAAAAAATCGGAAGCAATATCATTCCAAGGCACTAATACAAACCGGCGGTTTTGTAAGTCCTGGTGGGGAATAGTCAATTGGGCGGATTCACTGATTCGGTTGCCCCAGACAAGTATATCGATATCCAACTTGCGCGGAGAATTTTTCTCGCGCTGGCGGGGCCGGTCTGCTGCGGTTTCCAATCGGGTAATAGTTTTAAAAAAATCATCCGGATTGCCAGCCGAATTAAAACCAATTACCGTATTCAGGAAGGATGGTTGATCTGGATTGTACAAGGGCTCGGATTCATAATTAGGTGCACTGCTAAAATTGCTAATATTGGGCAATTCGCTAATTACCCTGACGGCATTGGCAATATTTCTAATGCGGTTCCCCAGATTTGAGCCAAGTGACAGGAAAACCAGTTCACTCATAATCTGATCGATAGCGCTCGATTTCCACCTCTACTGTATCCAATACTCCCTTTACCGGAGCATGGGGTTTACGCACTTTTATCAAAACGCTATCAACTGCAAAAGTAGTCAATAATGATTTTGCAATATGGCCGGCAAGAGCCTCCAGCAAATAGAATTTATTTTTTTCCAGACTATTGCTGACAATTTTATACACTGCTTGATAATCGATGGTATCCGCTAAAGCATCGCTGGCAATGGATTTTTTTAAGGAGGTTCTCAATTCGAGATCAACCTCAAATTTACCACCCAGTTCTTTTTCGGAATCATGAACACCATGATAACCGTAAAATTGCATATTATTTAATCGTATTTTTCCCATAGCAGGAATTTAATCAGGTGATTTCAGGGAAGTCAAGAAGCGGAACAGCTATTAAACATAGATAATCGGCTAATTCATAAATGCTGTAGAATAAGTATCAGTAATAATCAAATCCTTTAATTGACACGGAATCTTATCAGGAATAACTTTGCGCCCGGTATTTATCCCGATAAAAAGAATTTCAAAATTTCATTTCAGGATCTCGGGATGTCGCCCATAGGGCGTAAATTGAGGTACCACGGGTTTACCCGCGGGGCTACATAAAATAGGAATAGTTAAAAATGGTAGATAGACACGCATCCCAGATAAAGCGTCAAAGACAGGATCTGAAGCGTCACGCGGTGAACGTCAAAAACATGTCCCGGCTCCGTTCGGCCATCAAAAAAGTGTTAATGACAAAAAAGCTGAAAGAAGCTGAAGCTTTTTACAATGAAACCGTTTCACTAATCGACAAAATGGCAGCGAACGGCTTAATTCATAAAAACACCGCTGCCCGGCGTAAAGCCCAGATTGCCCGCCATCTGAACAGTCTTAAATAATTCAGCTATCAGATACCTGATAATTCGGAGCCTCCTTCACGATTCTTACTTCGTGAGGGTGGCTTTCTTTTATACCGGCGGTGGTAATCTGTACAAATTCACAGCCGGAATGGAATTCCTTGATCGTTCGAACACCGCTGTAACCCATTGCTGCCCGCACACCGCCCAGCATTTGATGGATGCTGTTCCGTACCAATCCACGGTATGGTACCATTCCTTCAATACCTTCCGGCACTAATTTGGCGGCTTCAGCCCCTTCCTGAAAATAACGATCGCCACTGCCCTGTTTCATGGCGCCCAGCGATCCCATGCCGCGATAGGCTTTATACTGCCGCCCTTCATACAATATAGTTTCTCCGGGACTTTCATCCATTCCTGCCAATAGATTTCCCAACATCACAATGTTTGCTCCGGCTGCCAGAGATTTGGCAATATCACCACTATAGCGGATACCGCCATCGGCGATTACCGGTATATCGTACTTTGCGGCCGCATCGACGCATTCCATTATTGCCGTGAGTTGCGGAACTCCAATACCGGCAATAATCCGGGTAGTACAACTGGCACCTGCGCCAATACCGACTTTCACGCAATCTACTCCTGCAGCGATCAGTGCGCTGGTACCTTGGGCGGTGGCAACATTACCGGCAATTATTCCGGTTTCCGGTAAAGCGGTTTTTAGTTTTTCCACCATCTTCAATACGCCGGCCGAATGCCCATGGGCGGTATCAACAACCAATACATCGACTGACACAGCGGCCAGCGCTTGAGCACGCTCCAGCGAATCTGCGGTAACTCCCACAGCAGCGCCAACCCGCAAACGGCCGTTGCTATCCGTGCAGGCATTGGGAAACTGTTCTTTCTTCTGAATATCCTTAACCGTGATCAGTCCGACTAATTCACCGTTATGATCAACAACCAGTAATTTTTCAATGCGATATTTCTGCAGAATTTCCCTGGCCTTATCAAGAGTAGTCCCCGGTGGTACGGTCACCAGATTTTCAGATGTCATTCGGTCCCGCACCAATAGTGAAAGATTGGTTTCAAATCGAATATCGCGATTTGTGAGAATCCCGACCAACTTACCATTTTCTACAACTGGCAAGCCGCTGATGCGGTATTGCGCCATTAATTCCCGAGCCTCACCAATGGTTCGATCGGCGGTGAGGGTGATCGGATTCAATATCATTCCGCTCTCGGAGCGTTTCACCTGATTAACCATCTCAGCTTGCTGCTGAATGGTAAGGTTTTTGTGAATGATGCCAATTCCACCTTCCCGGGCCAGAGCTTTTGCCATGGCCGTTTCGGTAACCGTATCCATGGCAGCGCTGAGGATGGGAATATTTAAGGCAATATTTTTTGTCAGATTGGTTTTAACATCAACATCCCGCGGTAAAACCTGCGAAGCCTGTGGAACCAGCAGAACATCGTCAAATGTTAGAGCGGTTTTGAATGGAGG
>JABMPO010000055.1 GCA_013203015.1 Fidelibacterota bacterium | reverse complement strand
TATATCGCGCCAGTTATTGGCGTGTAAAATTGCGATCACCAATAAGGACATGGGAACTGCCCAGATCGCCGGTGTCCACGACATTGTTCCAGTTTGAACGGTCCAGGCGCCCAACGCGCCCAGAATCCCGAAATTCAGGAATACCGCCAGATCGCCCAGGGCATTAAATTTTAACGGGGCCGGTCCCCAGGTATAGAATATGCCAATGATAACACCGAGTAGGCCGATCCAGAAAATGTCCATCCCGACCTGGCTTACAATAAACAAGCCAATTAGGGCGCCGATTACTAAAAGTAAAGCAGCCATAGATTTTGCTTGGGCCGCTGTAATCCAACCCCGGACCACACCACCGCTGACGGGATTAACCTGCTTGTCGATACCTTTTTTAAAATCATAAACATCATTCAGTAAATTGCTGCCAGTATGGAGCAAAGCCATTCCAATCAACGCCAGCAAAAATAATTGCCAGTTAAGCGATGCCTGACCAATTGTAACCGCCAGCACAGTACCAAAGATAACCGGCATTGTAGATGCTGGTAAAGCAAATGGCCGAAATGCAACCAGCCATTTTTTTAAAGTTGAGGGGGCTTCCTCATTATTTTCAATTTCCGCTGTATTTTGATTCGTGTTCATCCTCAATCCTTTAATTGTTTATTCATAATTACACCCCCTGATAATCTAAAATAATCGATTAGTTCCTGATCGAAATTTAGGAGCAGATTTATTAAATATTATAGTGAAAAAGATTGGTTGGCAGCAATCATTTATCACTAAATGGAGGGGAACCCGTAATTAAGAATGGCAGCTCAGCATAAAAGAAAATTATGAATTCAAATTTCTAATTCTGTTTATTATCATCTGCTTGCAGACTTATATTCCAGTACCCATTATGAATATGACTTTTATACAGGCGGGGGTGAGAATGTTTCGATTTGATGAACTGAAGTGTGGGATTGCCAATAATGTCAAACAGTGTGGAGTGTTATTTAGAATTATCAATGGTCATGATATTTAGAATTATAATTAATCTGAATCAGGCAATTAATTCTCGCAATATGATTAAATCCTTCAGATGAATGGTCTATATTACATGATTTCATACCACTCAAGAATTCTATATAATTATTAATTAAATAGCCTAGTAAAGTGAACGTAAATGTCAAAGTTATCGAAAGAACAAGTAATTCAAGTATATAGAGATTTAGTAGCAGAGCATGGAGGCAATGTAATTGGCGTTGGCGTATTTATGCGAAAAACTGGTCTTCCTAAATACTATTGGTCAGGAAGATATTGGAGATCTTGGTCAGCATTTCAATTTGATTGTGGAATCAAGCCAAATAAAGCTACTGAAAAAATACCAGATGATATTCTGTTAAAAAAATATGTAGAACTTATTGAGGAAATTAAGGAAATTCCTATCGAAGCAGATATACTGATTAAAAAAAAGGATGATCCTACATTCCCTTCAAAAAATGCTTACCGTCGTTGGGGTAGTCGTAATGCTCTTATAGATAAGGCAACAGAGTTTTGTAGATCAAACAAAAAGTATAAAATTGCACTCAACATACTCCAAACAGGAATCTCAACATCAACGGATACTAGATTAACTTTAAAAAAAGTAAAGGGGTTTGTTTATCTTCTTCGCTCTGGAAAAAATTATAAAATTGGGAGGACTAATGCTATTGGTAGAAGATTGAATGAATTAGCAATACAGTTGCCTCAAAAACCTGATACCATTCATGTAATTGAAACCGATGATCCTGAAGGTATTGAGCAATATTGGCATAAACGTTTTGCAGAAAAACGTCAAGGCGGTGAATGGTTTTCGCTTACCAAGGATGATGTTAATGCATTCAAAATGCGCACCTTTCAGTAAACGGCTATTTAACAACCACTGCACCGGACGCAAATAGCGGGCTTGCCAATTTGACAAAATGAAGAGTTTGAAACAGGAATTGTTAATCAACAAGCGGGCGCACAGTCAAGTCGCGCCCGGTGAGTTAGAACGTTAAAGTATATTCAGCTTAAGAAGCTCAACAGGGCGTAAATTCCGGAGACTACGGGTTTATCCGTAGAGCTCTATTAAACAGAATATTGGAAAAATAAATGGATTTAAAACTGGCAGTATTAATCGATGGCGACAATATACCATCTGCCCATGTGAAAGCGATGATGGAAGAAATCGCCAAGTATGGCAATCCGACCATTAAAAGAATTTATGGCGACTGGACCAAGCCCCGGCTGTCCAAGTGGAAGAATATCCTGCTGGAAAATGCCATAACACCAATTCAGCAATATGGCTATACAACCGGCAAAAACGCCACTGATTCGGCCATGATTATTGACGCCATGGACATCCTGTATTCAGAAAAAGTCAATGGCTTTTGTCTGGTTTCCAGCGATAGCGACTTCACCCGCTTGGCCACCAGGCTGCGGGAAGCCGGGATGCAGGTATTTGGCATTGGCGAAAAGAAAACACCGAATCCATTTATCGTTGCCTGTGATAAATTCATTTATATTGAAATTCTTAAATACCAATCCGAGGGCAGTGAATCGGAGTCGACCAAGATCAAGTCCGAACAAAAAAGCACTATCGATAAAATAACTCCCAAGGTGATAAAACTGATCTCGTCCACCATCTCCGATTTGGCAGAAGATGATGGCTGGGCTTTTCTGGGCGACGTTGGGAATTTGCTGCAGAAGAAGCAACCCAATTTTGATTCCCGAAATTATGGCTTCCAGAAGTTGACTCCCTTGATTAAATCAACCAAAAAATTTGATATTGAGCAACGTGAAAGTCCCCGGGGGCGGTTCAAGCTAATTTATGTAAAGAATAAACGCTGACTGAAATAGTACTATTTCCTAAACAAACTGTCATTTCGATTCCCCAATGGAATCGGGAGAGAAATCTACGCAGGATAGGAAAGATATTTTGCAAATGTGGCACCCTGCAATGCATTTGTAGATTTCTCCTCGCTCCGTAAACGGGGCATCGTCGAAATGACACTAACATTATTTATAAACCGATAAATCGGGTAGGGTCATGCCTGATTCCAGTACCCACAATTAAAGCATGCATTGAACAAAGTGAACGTGTTCTGGGCTGGACTATCTCCTATAGTTTTTTACTAGCCCACGGTTTCAACCGTGGGTATTTAAGTAAGAATCAAAGACTAAACCGTTTCAACGGTTTAAATAATTCATTTATTCATTGATGTGGTGACAACTCATGAGCTACGAAGAAAACAGTCATATCGATTCCCCGATACAATCAGGGGAGAGATATCTATGCCGGGTGGTTTGGGGATTCAGCAAGCGCAGCACACTGTAAAGCTTTTGATTAATTTGCTTTTAATTAATTGATAAAGTACTTTTCTATCAATTAGCTGGCACTTAATTCTTCCCATTCGGTACAATCTTCCAATGTGTCGCCACAATCGCTTTTTGTAAGACTTAATTAGGGATTTAATAGATATATGAAACTAAATGCATCATGGCGTCTGACGGGTATGTTTCTGATATTTCTATGCACGGTACCTGGTCAAAGCACAATTGGTCGTCATTATCTCGGAACCGATTTAATCTTCTCAGCGGGCTCCAGTTTTAATATTGATGATATCCTGATCGATAGCGAGATTGGATTGCAGTTTATTGAAAAACATTGGGCTGCAAATTGTCTATTTTTCTTTCGACCATACAAGAAAAAAGTCATTGTTAAACAATCGGATAATTTTTACCACCAATATCGTGCTCAACAATTCGGGTTTGGTTTTACCGCCGAAAAACAATTTGAAATTGCTAACTTCGAGTTATTTTTGGCATTAGGTTCGGTCCATCGTTTTGGAAAATTCAGTGGTTCGTCCATTAGACCAGAGGGTGGATTGACCCTTGTTTTTAAATCCGGATTAATTCGACATTTTAATTACCTGGATTTAAAATTGGCTTATCGCTATCTGGACTTGCCTTTCGTCAGCAACCAGCAGTTTTCGGTGTCAATAATCTATGTCCTGAAGCATTTTAATTAAAGAATTTGGCAAGTTATGTCGTACAAAACAAATTATTTTACACAAATTGTTCGTTTATTATTATGCGGCCTGCTGACATTACTGTTTGTTGGTAGTGGTTGCTACGACGAGGAAGAGGATTGTACCCATCGACCGATTTGGAAGGACTGTTATTCATATGAACCGGGAGAAGGTTTGGTTGAGGTTTCAGTTACCCTGAATACGGGAAATCCCTGGGTTGTTGTAAAGCTCTATGAAAATGATATTGAAGATGATATTCTGATTCTGACTGATACTCTAACTGTAAGCGGGAAGAATTATACCCTGTCGGTAGGCCGCTACTCCGGATCCGCACTCTATCTGGTGGGTATCGATACGGTGCTTGCCATCGATGGCGATAGAATTACCACCGATCACGAAAGTTATTGTGAAGGGGATTGCTGGCATGTAAATAACGCCGAATTGAATCTCGTACTGTTGCTATAATTTATCCGTATGAAAAAGAAAAAATGTGCGGTTGTTTTACTAGTTGTAAATCTGGCGCTAGGCGGGCTTAACGCCCAGTTTTCAGAAGGTGCAGAAGAAAATGATCAGTTCGGATTAGCCTTTGCCATTATCAATGATAATTATACCGGATCTGTCGAGCGCGGTCAGCAGGGCTATTATATTGGTCCCGATGATTTTATCACCGCCGCCTTCCTGCTGCGTTTTTACTGGCGAAACTGGAGGATCGCCATCACAGAAAATGTGCTCACTTCGCGCCATTTCAATTATCGTTATGACCTGTTGTTTGCAGCACTGGCACGGGAATACCGCTGGGGCGAGTTAATACTGCTGCCCGAGGTTGGCCTGGTTACTAAAGGGCGTTATCGAGGGGCGGACATTCAAAACTGGTTTCACCAGCTTAGGGCGATCCCAGATGTATCGATTCCCTATTCCTCAGGTGGAATTGGCGGATTCCTGGCTCTGACGGTTGAGGGCGAATTATTTCAGCAGGTGGGTTCAACCAGCTATTTTTATGCTGCTCTGGAGTTGCGGCTGGTAACGGATTATGCACCATCCAGAATAGTACCCGTTATGGGGTGTCAAACCGAAATCTGGCGTAACCGGATTCAGTTTGAGTCTTTGCTGGGTTGGCGCTATCTGCTCAATGAGATTGATCAATATTCTGAGCTGGTGGAATCAGGAATCTTAGGGGCTGTTTCAGTTAAAGTCAGATTGTATAAAAAAATATATTTTGATTTCGGTTTGTCGGTTTATCCGGCCCGCAACCTGGAGAATGATCCGCTGTATGCAAATAAAGCACATAATTACATTCCGCAGATCTGGTCAGTATTTTCCTGGAACACGGCCGGGCGCGGCCTGCGCAATTATATTGATTATTAAACTACCGGAGTTTTTGTAGGCCATTTATTCTTCTAAATAATTTGACGATCTAGGTATATTTGATCACGATGTTGGTATTAAACATTGTAGAATGGCAAAGGAAAAATGCTCAAAGCTGAGTTGAGGCTTACATGAGCAAACCAATCAATATAAAGAAACTGTTGGAAATGATCAGTGAGTATTGTTAGTCCTCTACCTTCCGAAGGTATTCAAACTTTCGGAAGGTAATTGATGTGATTGAAACGACCCAAGGTATTCAAATTTTCAGAAGATAGATAAAATCATGATTGAAACGCCCAAAATTTTCAAAATTTCACAGCAACTGAAACGCATTACTTTGATTCTGGCAACAATTTGGACGGTGGTCATCCTGCTTGCGCTGGGTTGGAGCCTCTTATCGGAGTATGATGGCACGGTAGAGATTGCACACATCCAGGCCAATCTCTCCTTTGAAAAGGATTTGGTATACCGCCGTTGGTCAGCCAACCATGGTGGGACCTACGTTCCCGTGACCGAGCAGACACCGCCCAATCCCTATCTGTCGCATGTTAAAAATCGGGACGTCACGACAACGACGGATCAAGAACTAACCCTGGTGAACCCGGCCTACATGACGCGGCAGGTGCATGAACTTGGTAAGGAGCAATACGGCCATCTGGGCCACATTACCAGCCTTAACCCGATTCGTCCGAAGAATGCAGCCGATGATTGGGAGACCAAAGCACTACAGTCATTTGAACAGGGTGTAACCGAAGTAGGCGAACTGGCGAAGGTGGGTGGCACAGACTACTTCCGCTTAATGCGACCGATGATAACCGAAGCGCCCTGCCTGAAATGCCATGCGCACCAGGGTTACAAAGAGGGTGATCTGCGTGGTGGGATCAGTATATCGATTCCGATGGAGCCATTGTGGCAGATCATGTTTGGTCACATGGGCACCATCACATTGGGCTTTGGTCTTGTCTGGTTACTGGGTTTGAGTGGGATAGGTCTTGGCACCAAGCATTTAAGCAAACGAATCCGCGAGCGCGAGATGGCGGGCGTGGAGCTCTTGAAAAGCGAGCAAAGATACAAATCTCTGTTCACAAATATGCAAAATAGTTTTGCTCTTCATGAAATGGTTTTCGACCAGGAAGGAAGACCAATAGATTACATTTTCTTGGATGTAAACAACGCATTTGAAAAGCAGACCATGTTAAAAAGCGCGGAAATTATAGGGGAAAAAGTTACTGCAGTTTTACCTGGTATAGAGGATGATCCGGGGGACTGGATTGGCACTTATGGAGCGGTTGTTCAAACAGGGGATAGTATATCTTTCGAGAGCTATTCGATACCAATTGGTAGGTGGTATTCAATTGTAGCCTATAGACCAAAAGAAGGTCAGTTCGCTACTGTCTTTACCGATATCACAGACCGCAAGCAGGCAGAGGAAGCGCTGCTTGATTCAAATCAACTAAAGGAATTGCTATTAGATGTAATTACCCATGACATTAAGAATCCCGCTGGTGTGATTAGGAACATGGCAGAAATGATGCTTGAAGAGTATTCTGATAATGATATGTTGGAAATCATTAAATATAGCAGTGACAAATTATTACGGGTTATGGACAATGCAACGACGCTAGCTCAAGTTACCATTGGTGATAAGATTAAATTAGCAGAAATAGATATAACAGAAGTACTTCATTCGGTTGGCCAAGAATTTTCTTCTCAGTTAAAACAATCAGAAATAACATTTAAGATTGACATGCCAGATAAACTTTTCATAAGGGCCAATCCAATCATTTCCGAAGTATTCAGCAATTATATCAGCAATGCTATTAAATATGCCGACACCGGCAAAAAGATTATTATCGACACCGAACAGAATGATAATCACCTGATTATAAATGTAAAAGATTTTGGGGAGACTATCGAAAAGGATAAATATGATTGCCTTTTCACAAGGAAATATCAGATTGAAAAAGGCAAGGGACGGGGATTGGGGTTATCAATAGTTAAAAAGATTGCTGAAGCACATAATGCTGAAGTAGGTATAAAGCCAAATGAGCCTACGGGCAATATTTTCTATATAAGAATTCCCGAGGCTTAAGACGCACAACATTTCTGCCCTCAGCGCGGGGATTTCCGCGCAGAATAGAATAAATATGCCCAGAAAGAGAAGAAATAATGACTAGCCCCAAAATCTTGATTGTCGAAGATAATATTCCAACCGCCAAGCTCATTCAGAAGCAATTAAAAGATAAAAATTATGGTATCAGTGAAATCGTAACATCGGGAATGGAAGTTATTCAAAGAATAAAGCAAGACCGGCCGGATTTAGTATTAATGGATATTCTACTGGAAGGCGATATGAATGGAATTCAAACCGCCGATATTTGCAATCAGTACAATGTTCCGGTTGTTTACATAACGGCTTACGAAGATGAAGAGTTATTTTACCAGGCAAAGGAAACAAAGCCGTTTGGGTATTTATTAAAACCATTCAAGAAAAGAGATTTATTTACCGCGGTTGAGATCGCACTTGGCAAGCATGAGGATGAACAAAAATTAAGGGAAAGTGC
>JABMPO010000054.1 GCA_013203015.1 Fidelibacterota bacterium | reverse complement strand
TCCGCTAATTATTGATTTACTATTGCTAAATTATTCGTCAGTAATGTTAGTGACCAAAGTTAATTACTACAATATCGGTAGTCAATTGCTTTTAAGTCTTTATGCAGTCAAATATTATTAGTAGAACGTTGCACAAGAAATACCATTCTATTTAGTCTTGACTATAGTTTGCTGGATATGAATGGATATTATCAGGATAATATTATAGAGTACAGTGGATAAATAATTAGTCAATATAAATCGAGCTGATTTCTTGGAATTCTCTTTTATCTCCGAAGTGTAAATTGAGTTTTGAGGTCATCTTCGGCAGTTTGTGGCCGCTACCGCGATAATACGGTTCATACTTTCTGGCTAATACATCCAGCGCGAGAATATTACTACTTTCTGAAATTAAAACAACTTGGGTGCTAATATCTTCCTCATAGTAGCCAATGACCAGCAACGCTTTTGCGGCTTTTTGAGAGTAAAGTATTATATTCCTGATAGAGTCGATAAACTCACTATGCGCCCCTTGAGCAACATCAGACTTTAAAAATGAATATTTTATCCATTCCATTGCATGATATTTACTTACTGCTTCTGAATTCAACAGTATTGGTTGTTTCTTGAAATAATTATTTAACAATGAGTTTATAATATAGGAAACTGTGCGATCTTGACTATCAGAAAGAACATTAAGTGCTTCTTTAATCTTTGTGGTGGTGCGGAAGGTTATTTTCTCGTTTTTTTTTGTGCTCATAGTATTCTTAATATAGAAACAATTAAGCTCCATTTCTACTCAATAACTATGATCTTTTATTTTATTGCAATTAGTCGCATTGTTAGGATATTGATTCTTAGATAGGCTGGTTATTTATAAGAACAATATTTCATTTAATTCGAAATAAGCTCTATTAGCCAAAACGTGTAGCGAATCACAACCTGATAAAATGAATTAAAAATTAATTGCAGCAAATAAAAACTATATAGTACTATACTATAGACTATAGTTATAAAATATTAATAAAAGGAAAACTCATGTCATCAATCGATATTATAGTTTTAGGCACTTTACTAAAAAAGCCCCAAAACGCCTATCTAATAAATAAGACACTGAGTACAAGTCACGTTCGGGAGTGGTTGAAAATTAGTGAACCAGCGGTTTACCGAAATATCCGTATGCTGAAGGAAAAAGGATATCTCATAGAACAAAAAGAAAAAATTGGGAACCGTCCGGTAAAAAAGATTTTTACTATAACCGATGCCGGTCGCAAGCATTTTGATGATCTATTAATCGCAGCAGCAGATAGTCCTGTACGGATAGAGTCTACATTTGATACCTGGATATCTCATCTGAATCATTTACCGCGTGAAAAAGCAATCAGTCTATTGGCAGAATTAAAAGAGCACGTAATACAGCGCCAAATAGAAGTGTCCGGTATTTTCGCTGCAAAAGGGAATGAATTGCCATTAGCAACGCGTAGTATTCTGGATCTACAAATTAGAATGCTTAAGCTTGTTTCTGACTGGGCTGCAGATCTGTATGATTATTACACTGGAGTACAAATACCGCATTTCGGGTGAAAAGTTATCCCCATATCAGAAATATTACTGATAAGATATACTCAATATTAGTTTATTCTAATTGTTTAAAATTCTTAAATATATAATGACGGACTATTTTTAAGAGTTAATTCGTTAATAGACTAAATAACATAAATATTTGACATAACAAATATTAGCAGAAAACGATTTTTAGGAGATTGAATATGAAAACTGCATTTGTGACTGGGGCTAATCGGGGTTTGGGCTTGGAATTTGTTACTCAACTAATAAAGGAAAATTTCCTGGTGATAGCAGGCTGTCGCAATCCGGAATCAGCACACAATTTGCTGACTCTGTTGCCACCGGAGGATATTATCCGAATTGATGTTGGTGATTCTGGTTCAATTGACCAAGCTGCACGGATTATCGAGGAAAAATTACCTTCAATAGATTGGTTGATTAACAATGCCGGATTAGGATACGATAACGATGGAAGTTTGGCGACGGTAAGTGCTGATTCCATGATTGAATCATTTACAGTTAACGCTCTCGGACCGCTAATGATCGTCAAAGCGCTGTGCCCATTACTAAAATCATATAGTCTCGTCGCAAATATTTCATCTAAGATGGGATCTGTTGAAGACAATGGTTCTGGTGCATACTACAGTTATCGTACCAGTAAAGCAGCGCTGAACATGATATCAAAAAATTTAAGTCTGGAATTGCTAGCTCAGCAAATTATTGTCTTAAATATGCATCCGGGTTGGGTGATTACTGATATGGGTGGCAAGAACGCACCGTTAACTCCCGAAGAGTCTATCCGGGGGATGATAGGAGTATTTAAGAAAGCAATATTAGCCGATAGTGGAAAATTCTTAGACTATAATGGTCAGGTAATCCCCTGGTAAAATTAAGTCTATCCCTTCCAGATAGCCTTTCTTGCTTTATAAATCTGATCCAGCGTTTTTCTTGATAAAGGAGTCCAGAGTTTTCGGAAAAGATTGTCACTCCACTCGGTCAGCGAGAAATAAAACATATTTGCGGGGAAAGGCTGATTTGTTTTTATCGGATTCAGATATACTGTTCGTTTATCAAAATACCAGTCGTAAGCCATCCAGCTCAGGGTGGAAGCGGGAAGGATCATTGTTGCTAATGGATATGATTTTCCCTGCTTATTAAGCCCGATGAATGAGAGCTCGGGCAGGAAGTCAGTTATACTTTTCGAGGCTGAATTGCCCATTGTTGTTAACCCCGACGCAGTAAATATACCCTCACCGGCATAATCTTCTGTGAAGTAGAGCATTGTGCTCATCCCGGATAATAAAAGTAGCGTGCTGCATCCGCTAATACCACCACGTTTTACTGATGCTTCAAATCTTTCGGCGCTCATTCGAATCAATTCTATTTCCAGGAATGGAATCCTGATCGGCGCAAATCCTGTCTCGACGGTTAAATAAGCTAGCGGGTCGGTATTCCGTTGATCAAAATATATTTGCTGATAATATATAGTATCGTCTTGAGTAGTAATTAGATATCCGGAGTAATGTTCAATATATTCCAGTCGATCTGACAGGGATCGGCTGAAGTGCAGAATTTTTCCGAAGTGATTATAGGCAAAATAAACTTGACTCAGGGGTATTGTATCGGGTTCAGATTCGCTGAGTGCAAGCAAAATCAGTTCGTTGTCAGTAAAACTAAGAATCCTCCCAATGACAGCTTCACCGCTGGTAAAAATGATGATATCTTCAACTTCAGCGTTAAGCTGCGAACCAAGCAAGATTACTAATAGCGCTATTATATTAAGGTTTCTATGCAAGATAATGATTTCTTCGCTGCAATAAGTTAAATTCGTTTTACGTATGCGGCTAAAAATTATTTTACATCTGTTGATTTTTTCTTGCGGACTGATTTTCGGTCAGCAGAAATTTGAATTTGGTATATTGGCTGGTTGGTACCAGCCGGATTTAACGGGATTGGATACATCGCTTGAATCGGGCAGTGGCCAGAACTCAATTATGCGTGAAAATGTTTTAATGGGGTATTGCTTCAACATACCATTGTTTCCCAGTGCAAGAATCGGCTATGCTCAGGGTGGATCGTATTATTCGGGTACCAGTGATACCACCGAATTCAAGCGAAAATTTATTTACCGGATGGCGATTATAGAAACTTTTTTCAGACCATTTCGCAGAATTGAATTAAATTTTTCGCTGGCGCCAATGTGGAATACGGCAGTCATTAATTTGGATGTCAAAGATACTAGATCTGCGTGGAATGCTCAAATTGGTAATTATAATTTGGAAGTAAAGGTACC
>JABMPO010000368.1 GCA_013203015.1 Fidelibacterota bacterium | reverse complement strand
GGTAATCAAGGCCAGCGGAACTACGGTAAACAATTCAAGACGACTGATATCCGGTAAATCAGCATATTTCTCATTAAGCTTGCCGAAAAACATCCGCTGGTAAGCCCACAGGAAATAAGCTGCGTTGAGCAAAATTCCCAGTGTAGACAGGACTACTATCAGCTTGAAGACCGAAAAACCACCGATCAAACTCATGGCTTCGCTGATAAACCCGGAAAAACCTGGTAATCCCAATCCGGCGAAAAAGGCTAACATCATGATCCCGGAATAAACCGGCATGCGCTGAGCCAAACCGCCGAATCCATCAATATTACGATGGTGAGCACGATCATAAATCACACCAACCAGAATAAACAGCATGGCTGAAATTGTGCCGTGATTAAACATCTGAAACAGAGCCCCGCTGACCCCAGCCTGGGCCGATGTCAGGTTTGAGCCGTTCATTACACCGGCCGCCACAATCGCTGACATTCCCACCAGAGCAAATCCCATATGATTAATACTGGAATAGGCCACCAGCCGTTTCAAATCTGTCTGGGCCAGGGCGCATAACGCGCCCCAGATTATATTGACCAGCCCCAGCAATGCCAGCGCTCCCACAAACCACCACACCGCTTCCGGCAGGATGGCATAGTTAATCCGGAACATACCATACAAACCCATTTTCAGCAGAACACCGGCCAGGATGACCGATACTGCCGTTGGGGCTTCCACATGAGCCAGGGGCAACCAGGTATGAAATGGAAAAATCGGGACTTTAATGGCAAACCCAATAAATAATAATATCCAGATTACTTTTATTGCGCTCATGCCCCACCAGGCAACGCCGTTCAGAGCCGTTGGTGCGATTTCAGCCAGTTCAACCATATTAAAAGTATAGCCACAATTAAAGTACAGGGCCAAAATGGCAATTAAGATCAATACCGAACCAAATAAGGTGTAGATGAAAAATTTGATTGCAGCGTATTCGCGCTTGGGGCCACCCCAAAGCCCAATCAGGAAAAACATTGGCAGCAGCATAACTTCCCAGAAAACGTAAAAAAGAAAAAAGTCCAACGCTGTAAATACGCCCATCATTCCGGTATCGAGCAAGAGGAATAGGGCAAAATAAGCCTTAACCATTTTATTGGTTTTCCAACTGACAAAAATACCGATAAAAGACAGCAGTGCAGTCAACAAAATCATGGGTAGGCTGAGTCCGTCGATACCCAGGAAATAATGAATATTAAATGACGGTATCCAGGTTGCATGTTCGATAAATTGGAACGATCCGGTACTGCGATCGAACATGAACCACAGGGCAATCGCCAGAATTAATTGTATGCCAGTCGCCACTGCTGCAGTTATCTTGATGGCCTGGTTCAAGCGATTTGGGATCAGTAAAATTATAGCTGCCCCGATCACCGGCAACCAGATTAACCAACTCAGGATATGGGAATCCATATCAATCCTCTCTTAAAAATATTTGATAGTATTGTTGTATCCCGCCCATCACAATACCTGAATTATTAAAATTACAATTATTGCCAGTAAGGCAAACAACAAGTAGTTCTGCAAACGTCCGGTTTGTGCCTGCCGCAAAGATTGTCCCGAACGCTGAAAAAATCTGCCAATTCCGTTAACAATCATTTTATCCAGACCTTCCCAGTCAATTGTGCCGGATAAACGGGCCAATTTTTCCGATACCCGTCCGAAACCATCGATAAATTTTTGATCGTACAAGTCCCAATCAGTGTAGCCGACTTTATCGGTCAAGCGCAGGAACGGCTGGTAAATGAATCGATCATAGATTTCATCGATATAATATTTGTGGAATGACCAGCGATATATAAATCCGCTGCGCTGAGCCCAAGCATCGGCCGATAATTTTCTTTTGAGATAAAACAGCCAGGAAAATAATATTCCCAGTCCCGCTAAGGAAACCGATAGAATCATTGCTAATGTATGATTATGATGGACCTGTTCCGCGAATTCATGAGCGCTGACAACCGCAAACCCGGTCACCAGCGAGTCCTGTGCCGTGACTAAACTAGTGAACCAGCCATTACCTGCAAATGGATTGAATTGCGGCAAGGTATAAAAAGCGAAGAAAGTCAGGCTACTGAGAACAATCATTGGAACAGTCATGGCCCGGGGAGATTCAACAATTTTTATATAAATATGAGTCTGCCGAGGCTCATTATGGAAAGTCAGATAAATCAAACGCAGCATATAAAAAGGTGTGATCATAGCCGCCGTAAAACCAAAAAACGGCACCAGAAAATGTTGCGGTGAATGACCGGCAAACGCCAGCGTTCCCGCCAGGATTGCATCCTTGGAAATGAAGCCCGATAAAAACGGTACACCGGAAATCGCAAGAGTGGCCACTACCATAGTCCAGTAGGTGATCGGCATCCGGGATTTGAACCCTCCCATATTGCGCATATCCTGAGCATCCGTCTCATGGTCATTTAATTTATGCAGTGCGTTGTGCATGGCGTAGATGACACTGCCGGCGCCATAAAAAAGACTGGCCTTGAACATGGCATGGGTCACGAGATGGAAAAAACCAGCTGTATAAGCGCCGGTTCCCACTGCCATTACCATATACCCCAACTGGCTTAAAGTCGAATAAGCCAGCACCCGCTTGATATCATTTTGGGTAATAGCGATAGTTGCCGCAAACAAGGCAGTGAATCCGCCAACATAGGCAATTATGATCAGCACATCGGGAGTCATGATCGGGAATAGGCGCACCAACATGTATACTCCGGCCGCCACCATGGTGGCCGCATGAATTAACGCTGATACCGGTGTGGGTCCTTCCATGGCATCGGGCAGCCAAATATGCAATGGCACCTGAGCGGATTTCCCTACCGCCCCACAGAACAACCCCAGTCCGGCCAGGGTAAGCATGATGCCACTGAGCTGGCCGTTAGCAACACCATTGAAAATATCCTGATAGTTGAACGATCCCATGGCTGTGAAGAATAACATGATCCCGATGAAGAAGCCCAGATCGCCGACACGATTAGTCAGAAAAGCCTTTTTACCGGCATCGGCAGCTGAATCCTTCTGAAACCAGAATCCGATCAGCAAATAGGAGCTGACACCAACCAGCTCCCAAAAGATGTAAAGTGACAATAAATTATTGGCCAGCACGATTCCATTCATGCTGAAAGTGAATAAACCCAGATAAGCAAAATAGCGTGAATAAAGCGGATCACCGCCCATATAGCGGGTGGAATAAATATGGGACATTGTGGAAATCAATGCCACAACCACCAGCATGATCACGGTGATATTATCGATCAGAAAACCAAGTTTGATCTGGAAAGCCCCCAGATTAACCCATTCAAAAGCAGCCTCGCGTTGAAATCCGGGATCGAATTTCAGTAGAATTGCCAGTAGCATGCCCAGCGCAATAACTAATGTTCCACCAACGGCAGCAATGGCAACAAAATCACCCTGCCGTGGCAATCGCCGACCCCAGAATATCTGGATCAGGAAGGCCAGAAGCGGGAGAAACAGGATGAACAGGCTGGCGATAATCATAGTTTCAACTCACTGGGTTCATCGACGTTAATGCTATGGTATAAATGGTAAATATTAATAATTATTGCCAGTGCTACAGCCGCTTCAGCAGCAGCCATGATTATCACAAAAAGCGCAAAAATCTGCCCCGACATATTCATGCCGCCAAATCGTGCAAAAGCTACAAAATTTACATTTGCCGAATTCAGGATCAATTCCACTCCCATTAGAATTGCGATAGCATTTCGCCGGGTAATTACACCGTACAATCCCAGACAAAACAGGACCGCGCCAATAATCAAATAAGTCTGCAATTGATCCA
The DNA here is from genome assembly GCA_013203015.1 of Fidelibacterota bacterium. Lineage (GTDB taxonomy): Bacteria > Fidelibacterota > Marinisomatia > Marinisomatales > TCS56 > JABMPO01. The sequence goes on along the minus strand of JABMPO010000368.1, from coordinate 3,354 downwards.
TCAGCGTCCCCTCCTGGCCAGGGTGGCTGCCCCGATCAATGCGCCCAGTAATAAAATGGATACAACCTCAAATGGCAAGAGATAGTCAATCAGCAGCATTTTACCGATTGATTCTACCGTTTGGGTGGGCTCACTGGCAGCTACCAAATACCAGGGGGTTTTGATAATCATTGTTATCAATAACCCTAACAGTACCGTTAGTCCGCCTGCTGCGATTCGCCGCTGAACACTGGTGTGAGAAATTCGAACGCTCGTTATTTTGTTGGTCAGCATTATTCCAAACAGGATCAAAATTGTTATACCACCAATGTAAATCATTATCTGAACCACACCGATAAAATCTGCCCACAGGTAAATATAGAGTCCGGCAACACCGATAAAGCTGAATAACAGCGCCACAGCGGAGTAAATCAATTGCCTGCTGGTAACCACAATTACCGCCGAGGCAATGGTGAACAATGCCAGTAGCCAGAAGGTAATTTCAGCCATTATTAGTCTGCTCCCCAGGCTGAGCCGGTTTGGTTATTCGCTCAATTTGTTCTTCGGTAACATTGGCGAAACGGAAAATCAAATCACTCCGGTCATAGGTGGAATATTCATAATCGATCGGATGTTTTTTGGAATTAGGACCGCCGGTCATATATATACAATCTTCCGGGCAAGGATAGGTACACAGGTTACAAAAACAACACTCTGACATGTCAATATCGAATCGAGTAACCAACAAACGCTTTTTAGTATCATTGGAAGTGGTACCGATATCGGTATCTTTTGGTACTTTTACCGTGTCAATTTTGATACAATCAACCGGGCAGGCGCGGACACATTGCATACAACCTGTGCAATCCTCAATGTCGACCTCTAACCGGGATCGAATCACATTATAGCTATTATGTTCAAAACCAATATTCCGTTGCGGCTGTGGCCAGCGTTCTTCCGGATATTGCAGGGTAACATTATTTTTTCTGATTCGTAACAAATGGACAAACGTAATCCCCAAGCCTTGCAGCAGGGTAGTTACGGTTTCAAAAATATTTTTAAAATAATGAATCATATTACCCTGACAACAATTCCCAGATTCCGACCCCAAAAAGATTGAAAAAGGAAATCGGCAATAAGAACTTCCAGCTAACACTCATCAATTGATCAACCCGCAGGCGCGGGAAAGTCCAGCGAAACCACATCATCACCAATACCAGAAAAATTATTTTTCCCATAAACCACAGCAATCCCCAGTACGGTCCAGCTAAAAATTCGCCAAAAGGACTTTGCCAGCCGCCCAGAAAAACGACTGTAGCGATGGCGCAGACAATGAACATATTGGCATACTCGCTAAGGAAAAAGAAGGCCCAGCGCATTCCCGAATATTCGGTATGGAATCCAGCCACCAGTTCTGATTCGGCTTCCGGAATGTCAAACGGCGTCCGGTTTGTTTCAGCTACTCCGGCAATAAAATAAATAAAGAAAGCCAAAAATGTGAACGGATTTTGAAATATGAACCAGTTCGGTAAAAATCCCAGTACTATGCCAGTCTGCGCTCTGGTAATATCCTGCATATTGAGGGAGCCAACCAGCATAACAACCGCAATCAGGGATATGGCGGCCGGTATTTCATAACTGATAATCTGGGCTGCCGAACGCATGGCGCCGTACAACGACCATTTATTATTCGATGCCCAACCCGCCAGGATCAATCCTACGATTCCAAATGAACTAACCGCCAAAATGTAAAATAGACCAACGTTAAAATTCGCCAACGACAGGGTTTCACTGAATGGCAGGGCAATAAAACCAATAAAAGCTCCCAGAAATAGAATGAACGGAGCCATAATAAATAATTTTCGATCAGCTGCAGCCGGAATAATATCTTCTTTTACTAATAATTTTAAGGCATCGGCGACCGTTTGCAGCACACCCCATTTTCCGGCATGCAGACCTGGCCCCTGCCCCATGGGACCGATTCGATCCTGCATAAATGCCGATACTTTCCGCTCCACATAAACCGCCACGATAGCGTGAACGGCAACCAGTCCGAAAATTGCCAGACCCGAAACAATGATCGCCAGAATAAATGCCCCGGGAACACCCAGAAACCCCAACCATGAATTATTCACCCAGTCTATCAGCCAACTGATCGTCATCGGTCAATCTCTCCCAAAACAATATCAAGGCTGCCCAGGATTGCCAGTACGTCGGAAATCATCCAGCCCTGGGATATTTCACTCAGGACGCTTAAGGCAGTAAAGGCCGGCGAACGCATCTTCACGCGCGTGGGTTTTGGTTTACCATCACTGATGATATAAAAACCCAATTCGCCCCGGGGTGTTTCGGATCGGGAGTAAATCGCCCCCTTGGGTGGCCTGATTCGCCGGGGAACGGCTTCCCGTACATCACCATCTCGCGGCATCTGATCCAAGGCCTGACGGATTATCTTAACGCTCTCACGCATTTCTTCGGCTCTCACCCAGTAGCGATCCCAAGAGTCACCAACTGATCCTTTGATACCGGTTCCCACTGGAATGGCAAAATCAAAACGATCATAAATCGAATAGGATTCGTCTTTCCGTAAATCCCATTTTACACCGGACCCCCGTAGATTCGGGCCGGTAACACCATAATTAATTGCTAGGTCCGGCGTCAGAATTCCTACATCGGCGGTACGCTCGATAAAAATCTTATTGAAGGTCAGCAGATTATTGTACTCATCCAACTGGGGAAGAAAATAATCCAGGAATTCATAAGTTTTTTCAACGAATCCGGGCGGGATATCGTGGGACAATCCACCGATCCACATATAATTATAGAGTAAACGGGCGCCACAGGTAAGTTCGAATAAATCCAGAATTCGTTCCCGGTCACGAAACATATACAGGAATGGAGTAAACGCTCCCACATCCAACCCAAACGTGCCCAAGGCCAGCAAATGGCTGGCAATCCGGTTCATTTCCGCCATAATAATCCGGATGTATTGAACCTTTTCCGGTACTTCAATCTCCAACATAGCTTCCATAGCCAGGACGTACCCGAAATCATTATTCATGGATGCGATATAATCGCAGCGATCAACGTATGGAATTATTTGTTCGTAGGTAATATTCTCGCAATGTTTCTCAAAACAGCGATGTAAATATCCAATTACCGGTGTAACAGCCGTTACAATTTCACCGTCGGTCTTTACTTTCAACCGCAGCACACCATGGGTGCTGGGATGCTGTGGTCCAATATTCAGGACCATTTCTTCAGTCTGTCTTACTCCCATCCCGACTTATCCTTGGGAACCGGCATATCCCGATAAAATTGCGGTTCCACATAATCTTTGCGCAATGGCCAGCCTTCCCAGTCATCTTCCAGTAG
>JABMPO010000367.1 GCA_013203015.1 Fidelibacterota bacterium | reverse complement strand
TTGTATGGCTATGGATCATATGGTTATAATTCTGATCCCCGCTTTCGTTCGCATCGCTTCAGCATGGTTGACCGGGGATTTATCTATGCCATCGCCCATATCCGCGGCAGCAGCTACCTGGGACGCAGCTGGTATGAGGACGGCAAACTTATGAATAAGATGAATACCTTTAATGATTTCATCGATTGTGCCGACTATCTGGTGGAAAAAAAATATACCAGCCCGGCTAAACTGGCGGCAGTTGGTGGATCCGCCGGTGGTTTATTAATGGGAGTGATTGTAAATCTTCGTCCCAATCTTTTTAAAGCTGTTGTTGCCGATGTGCCGTTTGTGGATGTCGTAACGACTATGCTTGATAAGACGATTCCGCTGACGGTAATTGAATTTGATGAATGGGGAAATCCCAAAGAAGAAGAATACTATCGGTATTTAAAAAGCTATTCACCCTACGATAATGTTCAGGCAATTGAATATCCTAATTTGCTTGTTACCGCCGGATTGAATGATCCCAGGGTTCAGTACTGGGAGCCGGCTAAATGGACGGCCAAACTGCGTGCCACACAGACCGGGAATAATCGTTTGCTTTTAAAGACCAATATGGAGGCCGGTCACCACGGCGCTTCAGGTCGATTTGATTATCTCAAAGAAATTGCTTTTGAATACGCCTTTTTATTAGATCTGATCGCCAGTTCTGAAATCATGGAATAATAGATCAATCCGAATCATCATATCATAGGCAGCAAGTCTTAAATAATACCGGCTGCATGAACTGCCCGTTATGCCAGGCTGCCGATTATCATTTTTTTCATGAAGATAAGCTGCGGGAATATTATCAGTGTTACAACTGTAATTTGATATTTGTCCCGGTGGAGTTCCACCCCAGCCCGGTGGAAGAAAAAGCCCGCTATGATCAACATCAGAATGATCCCGCCGACCAGAAGTATCAACGATTTCTAACGCGGCTTTTCCAACCTGTCAGCGAATTACTTGCTCCAGGCGCCCGGGGATTGGATTTTGGCTCAGGGCCAGCACCCGTTCTGAGTCAATTATTTGAAGCAGATGGTTTTTCTATCGATATCTTTGATCCCTATTACGCCAATGATCCCCGAGTTTTCAGTCAACAATATGACTTCATTACCGCCAGCGAAGTTGTTGAACATCTGCGAAATGTGCGGTCTGAGCTCGACCGTCTGTATCATTGCCTTAAACCTGGTGGTATTCTGGGCATCATGACAAAATTGGCGGTCAGTCCAGAGGAATTCGAGTACTGGTATTACAAACGTGATAAAACCCATTTGTGTTTTTTCTCAATCCGCACATTTCAATGGCTGGCTGATAACTGGAATGCGGGGGTTACCTTTATTGATGATGTTATTATTTTTACAAAATAAATTTGCCGATTATATTTTTTGGACAGAATTAACCCCAATGCTGGTGATTAGTGTAAATTACGACTGGGAGAATTAAATGTTATTGCAGTCAATCAATCCAGCCACAGAAACTGTCATCGCCTCATATCCCGCGCTGTCGACTGCCGAAATTCAACATATTATCACAGCCTCACATTCTGAATTTTTATCCTGGCGTCAAAGCGACTTTCCCCGGCGATCAGAATTAATGCACCAGGCTGCTAAAATTTTACGCGCAAATAAAACTGAATTAGGTGGGCTGATTACAGCTGAAATGGGCAAAATCCTCACTGAGGCAATTAGTGAAGTCGAAAAATGCGCCTGGGTTTGTGACTATTATGCCGAAAACGCTGAATCTTTTCTGCAACCGGAAAATATTTCAACCGAATTGAGCGAAAGTTTCGTGGCGTTTCAGCCGATTGGAATAGTGCTGGCGGTAATGCCCTGGAATTTTCCTTTCTGGCAGGTATTTAGATTTGCTGCGCCAGCCCTGATGGCCGGTAACGCTGCAGTTTTAAAACATTCGTCAAATGTTTCCTGCTGCGCCCTGGCTATCGAAAAAATCTTTTGGGATGCCGGATTCCCGGCGGATTTATTTCGAACATTATTGATAGGCAGTGGACAGGTAGGGGAAGTTATCGATAATCCATTGATCGCAGCAGTAACCCTTACCGGGAGTACACCGGCGGGAAAAGCGGTTGCCGCTCGGGCGGGTTCCGCCCTGAAAAAAACTGTGCTGGAGCTGGGTGGGAGCGATCCTTATTTGATCCTGGCCGACGCCGATCTGGAGCAGGCTGTAGATGCCTGTATTTTTGCCCGTTTACTGAATGCCGGTCAAAGCTGCATTGCAGCTAAGCGATTCATCGTGGTTGATGAAGTAGCCGATCAATTTGAAGCGCTGTTATTGAAGAAGATGACCCGGAAAACGTTTGGCGACCCTTTAACTGCCGTGGATATGGGACCACTGGCACGAATTGACCTGCGTGATGAATTACACCAGCAGGTAGTTGATTCTATCGCGGCCGGTGCCCGACTTGATTTGGGCGGTGAAATTCCAGCAGGTCAAGGAGCTTATTATCCCGCTACTATTCTGGCTAATGTCAAACCCGGCATGCCGGCCTTCGATGAAGAACTATTTGGACCGGTTGCAGCAGTAATTCGCGCCAAGGATGAAGCGCAGGCTATTAAGTTGGCGAATCAATCAGTTTTCGGATTGGGTGCCGCAGTTTTTACCAGGGATACTGAACGGGGACGCCAGATCGCTGAAAATGAACTGGAAGCTGGTTGTTGTTGCGTCAATGATTTCGTACGTTCTGATCCGCGCTTGCCCTTCGGTGGAATCAAAACATCAGGTTATGGCCGGGAATTGTCTGTATTTGGAATCAGAGAATTTGTTAATATTAAAACTGTGTGCGTAAAATGAAAATAATTCTATTCAAACTACTAATATTATTCATCCTGGTTGGAGCAAGTAATGCTGTGGAAAATCGCATCTTCTGGGATGGTGGTGACTGGAAAAGAGTGACCACCCTAGTGGATCACAATCATGATCTGGCTTATCAAATCAAGGCCGCTTATATAAATGGTGTGCTGGATGGACGACTGTTTTATTATCTAAAAACCTGGGCAGTCGAACAATCTCTGGCTGATAGTCTTTATTCGGAAACGGTTGATTATCTGACTACCCGCGAACTGGTTACGGCAATCGATAATTTCTATAGTAATCCGCTGAATGGGTATGTTCCCCTGCCATCAGCAATTATTATTGCTACCATGTATGGCGAGCAGGTCTCGTTAGAAACTATTGATCAATATATCAGACAGACCAAATTCTGGATCAATGAATTAATGCTGAAAATGGAAGATGAGGAATGGAACCAGGTCCTGGATGCGAAAGTACAGAAAAGCCTGGAACGAAAAGGTAAATAACGCCTTCGGTTAATTTTATCAATCGATTCTGACCAGTTTGTTGGGTGGATGGTAAGCATATATTCTATAATCACCAATAAATTTTATTTTACTTATGTGAAATGAATAATCACGAACAGTGACCGGATCATAGGGAAAATTCAGACTTTTAGTAACACTTTTGCCGTCATTCAAAACCGGTTCGATTCCGGACACGATAATTACCCGCTGTTCATTAATTATTTCCCGGGATTGTCCATGGACTGATAAAAAACCTTCCAATTGTCGCACGGCAATTCTTGAATTATTATCGATTTGAATATTGACTTGCACAATATTACCGTCCAACAATCGTGGCCGGGTATCGATAGTAAACAGATTTAAATTATTCTGACCAACTAAAATGGAAATTATCATTAAAACCAGGAATTTCTTCATATGGGAAATTCGCCTTTACTTATGATTAAATAAAGAGATAAATACAGTGCTAATTTTGTAACTTTTTATCTAAGAAACAATGTAGATAAATTGCAGTAAAACCAAGCCGAATGACTGAATCTGAGATAAAAAAGATCCTAACCGATATTAATGACCAATTTGTTGCCCGCCAGGTCGGGCAATCTGAAGATTCACTATTTATTGTAGGACGTCTGCGTGATAACCATGATTCATCTGAACTTCGATCAGTCCTGAAAACTCTGCCCTATAAAATTGAAATCAGTTCTGCTGATAATGAAACGCGGATACGGTTTCTTAAAGAGCAAAAGATAATATTAAAAATTCCGGCAATACCGCCGTTAAATCTGATACTGTTCCTGCTAACCGGATTCACAACAATTCTCGCTGGCACCATGATGGCGGGCGGTAATCCGCTGGAGCAGATTAGTGATTTAAGATTGGGATTGCCGTTTGCCATAACCCTACTACTGATTCTCGGTTGCCATGAATTTGGTCATTATTATTTTGCCCGCAAGCACAATGTCGACGCGACTTTGCCCTATTTTATACCTGCCCCAACAATGATTGGTACTTTCGGGGCGTTTATTAAAATCAAATCACCAATATATCGACGGGATGCGCTGTTGCAGATCGGCGCTGCCGGACCAATCGCCGGTTTCCTGGTGGCGGTACCGGCCTTGATCATTGGCTTGCTAAAATCCGATGTTGTCGAGATGAATAATGAATTTAGTGGATTTTTCCTGGGCGATTCCCTGTTGATGAAACTATTGACGGTAATAATTCATCCCGGTTTAACCGCTCAACAGGACATATTACTGCATCCCATTGCTTTTGCGGGCTGGATCGGATTATTAGTAACGATGTTAAATCTGCTGCCAATCGGACAATTGGATGGCGGCCACATCGCCTATGCGGTTTTCGGAGAAAAGCATAACAAATATGCCTGGTATATCTTAATTGCACTGATCCCATTAAGTGTATTTTCAATGAACTGGCTGGTATGGGGAATCCTGATTCTAATTTTAATGCGAACTGCCAAACATCCACCAATTATTGATATTCATACGCCGCTCACTCAAAACAATAAATTGATCGGCCTGGCTACGCTGATCATATTCATACTCTGTTTCATTCCAACCCCTTTCAAAGGATAGTATTATCAGATATTCACTAATTATTGCAGCTATCAGCACGGTGATATATTCGCAGGTCCGAGTTGGCGAATGGCAATCTTATACTTCACCGCTTGCAATACGTTCTCAAGTCGTGGTTGATAATCGGATTATCTCAGCAACTGGCGGGGGATTGCTATCATATGACAGATCATCCGGAAAATTTAGTACACTAACCAATATCGATGGTTTATTGACCACCAATCTCGCCAGCGTTGCCGCTGATCCCTACGGTCAACTTTGGTTGGGTGGTGGCATGCCTGAAGGTGTCATCCAAATATACGATTTTCAAGGTGAACAATCGGTTGCTGAATTTGCCGATTTTGGTTTTACTGAGATTTCTTCGTTCGCAGTGACAGACTCGCTGGTGCTGGGTGTATTTCAGCAAAATCAGGATTGGGGATTGATTCAATTTATTTACCGGGATGACCACTATATTTATCGTGATGTTTTCAAACAGTGGCCATTTCCCGATAATCCAACTATCGCCGCTGTGGCAATCAAGGATAATTATATCTATGTTGCAACCAATCAGGGTCTGATCAGAGGAGATTGGTGGGATTCAAATCTAAAAAATCCGGCAAATTGGAACCCCCCATTTCCCCAAATAACCGGTGAAGTCACCAGCATGAAATTGTATGATGACAAATTACTGGTCGTCGCCAATAAGATTATTTATTTAATCGATCTGGAAACTTCGTCAATTACCTGGCAATGGAGTTATTTCGACGGTACCTATCAGTTACTTGATATTGTCAAATCTGCGAATGGAGCGATTTATGGAATACTCAATAAAGCCTTTATTAAAATTGGGACAAATGTTAAAGACTGGCAAATCAATACCAAATATTATCTGAGAAATTTAGCTGTTTTAAATGATAGTACGATTTTGGTTGGTACAGATCAAGGCTTTGGTGTCGTTGACACTGTTTCCCGCACAATTGAAAAACTGGTGCCCAATGCGCCGCTCACCAATCAATTTTCCGCGGTAACAGTACTTGATGACGGCAGGATTGTGGCTGCATCAAAATTTGGACTGGCCATCAAAGAACCAAATGGTTGGCGTAACATTGTTGAAGATCGGTATGTCACTGCCGTCCATTCGGAGTTTGATTACGATTATTATGCTGCTGATACCCTGCCTATCGATTTTGGCGGATTTGTGGCTGATATCGAACAGGGACCCGATGGTCTTATATATTGTGGAATCAGAGGGACATATCCGGTACCCAATCCCAATTATGCTTTGCGGGGGGGTGGGATTATTATCATCGATATTGATGACCCTCTCAATTATACTTTAATCGATACAAGTGTGTTGGATTATTTTAATACCCACTCGAACCCTAAACCATATCTGGTCGTCAAAGATATAGAATTTGATAGTCAGGGGAATCTGTGGGTGGGAGATACCTATTCCATAATTGAGCGAAAAACTTTACATGTTCGGGATAACGCCGGAAACTGGGGACATTTCATAGCTAACAGTGGCCAAAACCCACTGGGTTCGGCCCCTAATTCAATCGGTTTTGACAGTTGGGGTAGAATTTGGATTGGGTCCGAATTGTGGGGAGAATCTCCATCCGATGCAATTAATTCCGGGCTTGCCTTATTATCGATCACAGGTGATCCGATAGCGCCGATAACAGTCGACTGGAATCACGTTATCAAAAATACGAGTGTGTGGTCACTGGCAGTAAATTCGCAAAATATCCTGTACATGATAACACCGGATGGATTAATAAGCTTGACCTTGCAGAATTCGATGACTAATCCCGTTATCCAGCAAAGCTCCTATTTACCTGGATTCTCGTTCGGAATTGGATCTAAGGTTCGCCTGGATTCAGATGAGAATGTCTGGGTTACATCACCAAACGAGGGTGTACATGTTATCCTCGATAATACAACATCCTGGCCCGATCTTGACGGTTTCCGGTATTCCAACTCCTCATTGCTCTCTGATGGTGTTACCGACCTGGATTTTGATTATAAAAGGGGATTAGTCTGGATAACTTCCACTCGTGGACTTAACTCCCTGAAAATTCCTTTTAAGCCTGATGAATATCGTGCTAATGATTTACTGCTATTCCCCAGCCCGTTTCACATACCTGATCAACAAAAATTGACGATTGATGGTATTTATGAAGGAGCTGTAATTAAAATAATGGCTATTAATGGAAATGTAGTTCGTACTATTAATTCACAGAACGATAATGATGCAGTCATGGGCTATCAGGTTTTCTGGGATGGTAAATCGGAAAATGGCGAATTAGTAGGCAGTGGCGTGTATTTGATAATGGTATTCAGTAACACAGGTAAAACACAAACGGGAAAAATAGCTGTTATCCGGAATTGATTTGATCGTTTTCGGGTTTTTTAGCCGTAAAAATAATATCTTTCTCATCTAAGCTGAAATATTCTAATTCAGACAGCGGAAATAAATCAGCACAGGTTTCTGATATAACACTGAATCCTACATTCCTTAAACGCTGGGTTATGTCAGATCCATAGATTCTAACATGATCTGCCTGCCCAAAATGGGTTGTTCTCTGAAGGGGATTGGTTATTGAAACGTCTTCATAGGTAGGCTGATCTTGCAGTGGTACCTGTATCAATGCGATCCCAGCTGGTCGTAAGAGACGATACATTTCCATCATCGCAGCCCGGTCATCAGGAATATGCTCAAGTACATGTGAGCACAAAATGAAATCAAATGAGCAATCAGGGTAAGGGGCAGCAGTTAGGTCAATCTTGTCCATTGCCAATTCTGAATTAAGATCAGCGCTGAGATATTTGAGTGAGCTGTGCTGTAAACAATAATCCTGGAAATACTGCATGGGAGCAATATCGAGTACATCAGCATCGCTATCAAAAAAAGTAAATTTTCTATCCAGCACCAGCCATTGCAAACGCTGTCTTTTGCCAGAACCACAGACTGGACAGATTTCGCTATCATCGGCAAATTTTCTTAAATTTGATTCACAGCAAGGACATTGATGTTTTCCTCCGCTATACACAAATTTTAATATTAACCTGAGCAATGGTGCTACTTGATTAAAAAGAGAACTGGGCATGATTAGCCGGATTAGCTGTTTCCAAGCCGAGTACGGCTTCATTTATATTATCCGATTATAGAATTATCAGCTCACCGGTGGTGCAATAAACTCCGGCATTAGTCCGAAATTGCCTTCTAATTCGTCTGCTATACTACGGATCAGCTTTTTACGTTCTGCGTAGTGCAGGAAAGCGCTCTTCATGGCGGTAATCGTTATTTCACGGAAATCATAACGGCTGAAGCCAAAATATTTATTGGCAATAATAAATTCGTTGGTGAGAGTAGTATTGGACATTAACCGATTGTCTGTATTCAAAGTTATCCGCAATCCTTTATCATAATAATATCTTACCGGATGATAGCGCATTTGCCGGACCGAGCGGGTCTGTACATTTGAGGTCAGGCAGATTTCCATTGCAATGCGGTGATCATTGACATAATTCATGAGATCCCGGTCTTCCTTGAGACGGGTGCCATGTCCGATTCGATGAGCGCCGCAGTAATGCAAAGCCTGATGAATTGATGCCGGACCGAACGCTTCGCCGGCATGGATTGTAGCATTAATATTATTGTTAAGGATTAAATAAAACGCTTCACGATGATCCTTGGCCGGGAAGTTTTCTTCCGCTCCGGCCAGGTCGAACCCCACTACGCCTTTATTTTTGTACTTCACTGTTAAATCGGCCAGTTTGAGCGATTTATCAGGTGATATATTCCTGATCCCGCAAACAATAATCCC
>JABMPO010000366.1 GCA_013203015.1 Fidelibacterota bacterium | reverse complement strand
GTCCCGGCCCGCCTGGCCCACCCGGAAAATTATGTGCTGCAGGTCCGGGGCAATTCCATGATCGATGACAATATTCAGGATGGTGATTTCGTGGTAATCCGCAAAACCGCCGCTGCCCAGACCGGCCAGACCGTAGTGGCCCTGATCAACGGCGACGCCACCCTGAAACGCTACCAGCCCCGCCCCACCGGCATCGAATTGCATCCCCGTAATCCGGACTATCCGGTGATCAAAGTTGATCCAACGGACGATTTCCGTATCAATGGCGTGGTGTTGTATGTGTTTCGACAGTATTGAAGAAGATGAAACACAGAGGCACAAATAACACTAAGGACACAATATCTATTTTAAGACTAAAAACCAAAGCACTAAGAATATATAAATATTTTTGGATAGTTTAATCAATGAAGTTTGAACCTATACCAGATGAATTAAATCGCATTGGCAAGAAGATTGTGGATGCAGCCTACCGGGTACACAAAGAATTGGGACCCGGCTTACTGGAATCGGTGTATGAAGAATGCTTGATTTACGAACTGAGTGAAAAAGGCTCGGCAGTAGATAAACAGGTTGTTGTTCCGATCATTAAATCCGGCATCAAGCGCATGGTTCTGTAGCATGTCCTTTTCCCACTACTATTAATTCTCTCTGCGTCCTCCGTGTCCTTGGTGCCTCTGTGGTAAAATATGAATCGCGCCGTTTTCCACATCCGACTCAAAGATTTTGAGCTCCAGGCCGAGCGTATCCTGGACCCGGCCCTGCGCACGCGCCCCATCGCCATCATTTCCTCCAATCGCCAGGGTGGCACAATCGTGGCCCTGTCCAATGAAGCCCGCCAGGAAGGACTGTTCCGGGGATTGAGCGTGTCGCTGGTACGCAAGATGTCCACCCCCACCCTGCTGCTGCCCTATAATTCATCGCTCTACGCCCGGCTGAATGGCTATGTTTATTCCACTGTCACTAGATTTACCCCGGTGGTGGAGCCCGCCGCTTACGGTCAGTATTTCCTGGACATGAGTGGCATGGAGCGGGTTTATCGCGATCCCCGCCAGACCGGCTTCAACATCACCCGCCAGGTGCAGGACAAGACCAGCCTGTCGGGGGTGGTGGGCATCAGTCCCAACAAGTTGGTCAGCAGCATCTCTACTGCCGTGGTACCGAATCTTATTCACCGGGTCGCCGCCGGCGATGAACCTAAATTCCTGGCGCCCCTGCCCACACCGGTATTGCCCACCAGCCGCGAGCGGGCCGTGCGGCGGATACTGGACTTTCTGTTCCTGGAGCAGGTCCACCAGATTCAGGCCGTGGCCGACCGACCCACGGAAGCGGCCACCCTGTTTGGTAACTATACCAGAAAGTTGACCAACGAGGCCCGCGGTCTGGACACTTCCCTGGTGCAGCCGCCGTCTCTGCTTAAACACATTCTGGAGCAGACCGTCCTGCCCAGCGACACCAACGACATTGACCTGCTGCGGGCGGTAGTACGCAACCTGGCTGAGCAAGTGGCTTTCAAATTGCGCAAACGGGGGCAGATCGCCCGGCGCATTGCCGTGGAAGTGCACTACACCGACGGACTGAAAAACAACCGCGTCAGCCGTCTGGGTGCCAACGATGACGCTGCCGTCACGGCAACTTGCTTCCACCTTTTTGATCAGGCCAACTACCGCCGTAACCGCATCCGCACAGTGCTGATCAATGCCAGCGACCTGCGCTACTACGCCCGGCAGTTGGACCTGTTTGCCGGTGGCGATCCCCGGGACCGCGTCCTGTCCGGCGCTCTGGACAAGGTGCGGAAAAAATATGGCTTCGACAGTGTGGGGATTGCTGGTCAAGGGCAATCCGGTGGGAAAAGATTAGAAATTGGAAAACTGACAGGACAACCAGTCACACCAATCAGAGCAGCGTGATGAAGCTATCCGAATTGCCAGCTTATCCTCAACGTACAAAACCCTTCGCCCGATCCTTACGCAAAAATATGACACCGGCTGAACTGAAATTGTGGGGATACATTCGCCACCGGCAATTGAAACACCGTTTCCGACGACAATTACCAGTTGGTAATTACATCATCGATTTCTCCTCCCTACAAACTGGATTAGCCATCGAAATTGATGGTGGACAGCACTGCGGCAAAGAACAGCGAACCCGCTACCTGGAAAGTCTTGGATTCACCGTAATCCGCTTCAACAATCATGAGGTGCTGAGTAATATCGAAGGTGTGGTGGAGTGCATTGGGGAAGTGCTGGAGAGATTGGAGAAAGGGCTCGAACGGTGACTTTCTTCCCCCACCTAAATCCTCCCCCGCGGGGGAGGACTCATATCGCATCTGAAATATATTTATTCCACGTCTCCCCCGTAATAGGGGAGATTTAGAGGGGGCATGTTAACCCATCTCAACGTCCATTCCCAGTTTTCTGCCATGCGTGGCACTGCCTCCCAGCAGGAATTGCTCACGGCGGCCCGCGCTCAAGGTATGCAATACCTGACCCTGACGGAGGTGAACGGTCTGTGGGGCTTCATCCGTTTCGTCCAGCACGCTCACGCCGCTGGTATCAAACCGATTGCCGGAGCAAATATAATTGTAGGTGAATCGGACCTGATCCTGTTGGTGGAAAATTCAGCCGGTTATTCCAATCTCTGCCGAATCATCTCAGCCGTTCACGATGACAAAAATATCGCCATCGAAGAATTGATCGAACCTTATGCCGGCGGACTCTTTGTGCTGGCTCACCGATACGATGATCTGGAGAAACTGGTTTCCATTGTACTCAAATCACACCTGTACGTGGAATTACGCCCGGGGGTAGCAGAGGCATCTGCCAAGCGCATAAGCCGCAGTCTGGGATTGGAAATCGTGGCTACCGGCGATATCTATTTCATGCGACCGGAAGATCAGCCCGCCCATAAAGTATTGCGGGCCATCGAAAAAAATGCTACCCTTTCGCAACTGACAGTGGCCGATTTCAAGCCGGAAACCAATTATTTCTGTGATGAAAAGGAAATGATCCGCCGTTTTCCCAATAGTCTGGAGGCAATCAACAACAGTTCCTTCCTGGCGGAGCGTTGCAAGACTGACTGGAATTTTGTTAACACGATCTTTCCGGGACTAAATCTGAAGAACCAGCACCGTTCCAACGCCCAATTACGGAAACTGGTGGAAAAAGGCGCCCGGGAACGCTACGGCACTATCTCAGAGGAGGTGCGCCAGCGGATTGACTACGAACTGGAACTGATCACCCAGAAAGGTTTTGCACCTTATTTTCTGGTGGTGCGAGATATCGTGCAACAGACTAAATCCACCATCGGCCGCGGCTCGGCGGCGGCATCAGTGGTTAGTTATTGCCTCTTCATCACCCAAGTGGATCCGATCCTGTTCAACCTGCAGTTTGAGCGTTTCATCCACCCCGAGCGGGAAAGCATGCCCGATATTGATGTAGATTTTCCCTGGGATGAACGGGATGATATTATCGATTATGTTTTCAAAAAATACGGCAACCAGCGGACGGCAATGGTGGCCAGCCAGGTGTTTCTACGGCCCCGTTCCGCCATTCGGGAAGTGGCAAAAGTCTACGGTCTATCCAACGAGGAGATCAACACCATCACCAAGCGGATCGGCTACCAGTGGCGTACTCGCTCCGATCTGGTCAATTGGATCAAGACCGATCCGCGCTTCGCCAACGCCCATCTGGACGACACCCTCCTGGAGGTGATCGCCCGCAGCCAGCAGATCGTGGGCACGTTCCGGAATCCGTCGGTACATCCCGGCGGAATCGTGATCGTTCCCGATGAAATCCGTAAATACGTACCAGTGCTGACAGCCCCAAAAGGCGTTCAGATTACCGAATGGGAAAAGGACCAAGTGGAGGACTCGGGCCTGCTCAAGATCGATCTACTGGGGAACCGCTCCCTGGCGGTAGTGCGGGATACGATAAAACAGATCAATCTTTACAACCCCAAAAAGGCCCGCTCCCAATACATCGATTACCACCGGATTCAGCCTATCGGCGATCCCAAGACCGAAGCTCTGATGCAGACCGGCCGTACCATGGGTGTGTTCTATATCGAAAGCCCCGCTACCCGCCAACTGCTGGCCAAGTCGGGCGTGGTGGATTTCGAGCACGTGGTGATCTATTCCTCGATCATCCGGACCGCCGCCAACCGTTTTACCAACCTGATGCTGGAGCGCATCCACGGCCAGGAATGGGAACCACTACATACCGATCTGGATTTTCTGAATGAGAGCTACGGCATCATGGTTTATGAGGAACAGGTTTCCCTGGCCGCCCGGGCCCTGGCCGGGTTTGGCTACGCCCAGTCCGATGCCCTGCGCAAGACCATGAGCCGGGATTCCCTGAATCGCTTGATTCCCAGTTGGAAAAAGAAATTTTATGCCGGAGCCAGAAAACGGGGCTATGAAAAGGAACTGGTGGACAAAACCTGGGACATGATTGCCTCCTTTGTGGGTTATTCCTTCTGTAAACCCCACTCCGCTTCCTATGCCATGCTGTCCTTCACCTGTGCTTACCTGAAATCCAATTACCCTGCGGAATTCCTGGCGGCGGTGATCAGCAATCAGGGCGGCTTTTACTCCGCTTACTCTTATCTGAGCGAAGCCCGGCGTTTCGGGATCACCATTCTGCCGCCCCATATCAACCGTAGTTTCCGGGAGTTTCGGGGCCGCAAACAGCAGATTCGGATGGGCTTAATGGTGATCAATAAATTGCAGGACAAGGCTATCGAGGCGGTGCTGGATGAGCGTAAGGCTGGCGATTTCTTGAATCTGGAAGATTTCACGACCCGGGTGGATTTGGATCTGTCCGACGCCATGGCCTTCACCAACGCCGGCTGTTTCGCCGAACTGGAGCCGCAGCTCACCCACAAGGAAATCGCCTACCGGATTGCCAATTTTTACCTGTCCGATGGTTCCGGCCGCCCGGTGACGGCTCCGGTCAAGGGTAATCCGACAGCGACCGAAAAACGGCGAATGGAGATCGAATCATTCGGCTTTCCCATCTCCTGCCATCCGCTGGCAGAGTACGATTTATTTCTGAAAGGCAAAGTAAAAAAGGCCCGGGATATTCCTAAATACGTGGGCCACTCGATCCGACTGGCGGGAGTTTATATCACCCGCAAGGTCACCTCCACCCGCAAGCACGATCCCATGGAATTTTTGACTCTGGAGGATGAAACCGACATCTATGAATGTGTCCTGTTTCCGGAAGCTTACCGGGAGTACGGCGACCTGTTGAACTGGGAGCGGCTGTTCCTGCTGCGCGGTAAGGTGGAAGAGGCTTTCGGAGTTTACACGATCACGATCGAAAAACTGGCCAGCCTGCCAGCGCTGATCAGGAAACAGGAAGCGGGGATCAGGGGTCAGGAGTCGAGACAAAAAAAACCGCTGGCAACAGCTAGTTATGTTTGACAATTAATGGTCATGGTAAACCATTAAAATGGTTGTAGGATTGATGCAAATCAATGACCCACAGTTAAAACTGTGGGCTGGATGATACCAATTGTATACAGCCTATATCACACCTGATTTGATTAATTTGTGCGAGAACAACCCCGATCATCCAGCCCACAACTTCAGTTGTGGGTTAGCATTGAATCAATAATTTGCCAAACCGTTTCAACGGTTTCTCCCGATGGAAGATTTTCATAACTTCAGGTCATAAATTATGTGCGGACGTAAAACACTGACAGAAGATATGCAGTCAATAATCGAGGAATTGGCAATCCAGGAATGGGAGGACCCCGATAATTACATTCCCAGTTACAATATCGCCCCGACTCAAACATCGCCAATTTTGATCGACGATGGCAGCCGACGGGTAAAACCTATGCGCTGGGGCTTGATCCCCTCTTGGTCCAAGGATATGAGCTTCGGTGCCCGGATGATCAACGCTCGGGCGGAAACAATACAGGATAAACCATCCTTCCGCAATCTGTTGCCTAATAAGCGCTGCATTGTAATTACCGATGGTTATTATGAATGGCGCAAAACCGAATCCGGGAAGCAACCTTATTATATTCACCATCCCGAAGGCAGACTGCTGCCAATGGCCGGTCTGTGGGATAAATGGTTGAACCAGGAGGGAAAACAGGTTTTATCATATACGGTAATAACTACTACACCACAATCCGAACTGGCTTTCATCCACGACCGGATGCCGGTCATCCTGCACCGAGAAAATCTGGACCAATGGCTGCAAACTGCTAATAATCCAGCCCAAACTGTGCTCCCGTTACTACAGCCCTACAGAGGAATGCTGGAGGCCTACACGGTTTCAAAAATGGTAAATTCACCCGCCAATAATAATATAAATTGTTTAGAGAGAGTTTGAAGATTAGGTTAAATATTTTCTAATCATATTAGAGGTACCAATGCAATATCAAATATACCAACGTAAATATGCTACAGTGTTTAGCAAAATGCATTCATTAAGTGAGTATATAATAGCGAATTATGTAAATAATGAAAGATTAATCAAACATATTTCTGAAAATGTATTAGTATTTATTTTCGGTAGAGCAGTAACATCTTTCAGATCTATCACTAATCTACTTGATATTTTCAATATACATGATGCCCACAGCATATACCGAATATTGCTTGAGGCCGTAGTAAACTATCAATATTTATTCAGTCATGAGGAGATGATAAATGCATACAAATCTTACAGTGTTTGCAAGAATTATGATAAATATCAGGAAATATTGGACAAAACAAAATTCTTTACAGAACTCCCAATTGAATTACAGTTCATCTTTAGCAAAAATGATATTATTGATGGTAAAATTTCAGCGCAAATCATGAAAAGAAAGAAGAAAGAGATAGAAGTACATTCTAACAAGTGGTATGAAATTAGTTTCGATGAAAAAATTCAAGAACTAGGAATTGATGATCTCGCAATATCATCAAAATGGAATTCTGCATCTGATTCTATACATAGTGGCTGGACTTCATTGCTTTATATATTAGACGATGAATCAATAGATTTGGTAATCAAAGATATTGCAGCGTCTTCATCAGAGTGTATTGTTAGTTTAATAAAATATTATAACAAGCATCTACCAGTAAATATGGCTACTGAAGATATTAAACTGGTTAATTTGAAATTTGATATAGTGGGTGAACTTCTGGTAATTGATCCACAATTTCCAAATTAGGATAATTTTAATTAAAATAATTAACCTGGAATATCCACGCCTTGCAACAGTCTAAAGCCGGCCGCTTCCATTTCCTTTTCGGCGCATTTTGCCATCGTATACCTTGAGAACATCAATTATTTACTGTAATAGGCCTGCAAAGGACAAACTGAAATTTTCCCTTTTGATCTAACTGCACGAATTGCAGCTTGTGCGGCTGATAGGGTGGTTATAATCGGGATACCATAGCGGATAGCTGCACGCCCGATGGCTTCTTCATCAAAACGAGATCGTTTTCCCAAAGGAGTATTTAATATTATCTGAATTTCATCATTTTTAATCAAATCGACAACATTGGGGCGCCCCTGCCCTACCTTATAAATTCTTTTAGCCGGTACTCCATTACGTTGTAATGCTCGGGCAGTTCCTTCCGTTGCGACAATTTTAAAACCCAGTTCAATCCAGTCGCGAGCAATGGGAATAACCGACATTTTATCGTGTTCATTGACTGATATAAATATTGCTCCCTGCTCCGGCAGCGCTTGCCCGGAACTTAATAAAGCTCGTAGAAATGCATTCCCCAGTGAATGCGCCAAACCCATTACCTCTCCTGTTGATTTCATCTCCGGACCGAGAAATACCCGTTCGTTGGGGAATTTATTAAATGGCAATACCACTTCCTTAACCGCCACATGACTATAGGTTTCCCAGTCTGGTAATTTAAATTCTGATAATGATTTACCGGTTGCCAGCTGAGCGGCAATCTTGGCCAGGGGTACGCCTCTGGCTTTACTGACAAATGGCGTGGTGCGGCTGGCCCGGGGATTAACCTCCAGTACATATACAGTTTGATTCTTGTAAGCAAATTGAAAGTTGATCAATCCCACCACCTCCAATTCCAGTGCTATCTGGCGCACAATTCGGTCTATATCTTCCATGGCCTGATCGGTGATCTGGTACGGTGGCAATACACAAGCCGAATCACCGGAATGGATACCGGCTTCTTCGATATGCTGTAATATTCCGCCGATATAGACCTCTTTTCCATCGCAGAGGGCGTACCAGCACCGGATAGCCAATCCGCTCGGCCGCACCCACCACTTCATCCAGACTGCGGCCGGTACCGTAATCAGGCCGATTGATCTTCATTCTGTCCAACAACCGAACAAATTTTTCACGATCCTCGGCCCAATCATTATTAGCG
>JABMPO010000365.1 GCA_013203015.1 Fidelibacterota bacterium | reverse complement strand
GCCCTATCAGCCATTGGCAGGAATGTACAGCACCTATATGTACCCCAATAATGGCAAAACGCTAAAGGCCAGGGTTGCCGGACTCAGCAAACTGATCAAGTTAGTCTACGCTTCAATGTTCAACCAGGAACCGCGTTCAATCCTTGAAAATACCACTCAACGTTTAGAAGAAGAAAAAATGGCAGTGGTGATCCAGAAATTGGCGGGTCAATTGCACGGCGATCATTTTTATCCCAATTTCAGCGGCGTAGCCCAAAGTATTAATTATTACCCTGTTTCATATATGCAGCGCGAAGAAGGAGTCGCCTATGTGGCACTGGGCCTCGGCCGCACTATAGTCGAAGGGGAAAAAGCTTTAAGATTTTCACCGAAATATCCTGCCATCTTACCTCAGTTTTATTCAATAAAAGCTACCTTGGCAGCCTCACAAAACTCCTTTTATGCGCTTAAGATGCAAAATACCAGGGAGTATTCAAATTATAGTGAATCCAGAGATCTGGCTCAACTCAGGCTGCAACAAGCTGAAAAAGATGGTACTCTGAAAGCAGTGGCCAGCGTAATCTGCGAGAATGATTCAGTAATCCGGGATTCGTTGAATTATGAAGGGACCAGGATAGTATCTTTTGCCCCAATCTTGAAATGGAAGGCTTTCCCGCTGGCGGATATTATCAATGATATACTTGAAATGGGAGAATTAGCCATGGGTGGGCCGGTTGAATTGGAATTCGCTGTCAATCTGAACAATAGCTCGGGTTACCGTCCGCAATTTAATCTGCTTCAAATACGACCCATGCCCCATACCGGGGTTCAATCCGGTTTAAATGTAAGCAATGTGACCAAAAAAAATACTATCGTTCGAAGTCACGTCACGCTGGGGGATGGTTCAATAAATTATATAAAAAATATTATGGTTGTAAAAAAGGATACTTTCAATTCCGCTAATACGGTTGAGATTGCAGCCGAGATTGAGGACCTCAATAAAATTCATGGAAACGGTAAACCCTATATATTAATCGGTCCCGGTCGCTGGGGCACGGCAGATCCCTCCCTTGGTATTCCTATTCGCTGGGATCAAATTTCAAATGCTAAAGTAATTGTTGAAGTAGGTATTGATAACTTCAATATTGATCCATCATTTGGCAGTCACTTTTTCCAAATTGTAACCGGTTTGAAAATTGCCTATTTTACAATCAATCCTAAAAATAAGGCCGATTCTATTGACTGGGATTGGCTGTCAAAAGTTAAACCCGTTACTGAAACCACGCATATCAATTGGTTAGAATTACCTTATCCATTACACGTGCATATTGAAGGTATTTCCGGGGAAGGCATAATAATGAAGCCAACCGCACCAGTTACGATAATTGAGCCAATGGATGAACAGGAGTCATCCGGGATTTGAAAAAAAGGCTGCCTCGAAAGACAGCCTTTGACAAATCAATGGAATGAACACCAGGGCAAGCCCTGGACCCACTATTCCACCGCCCTGTCCGCCGAAGCTCGAAGAGCGCAGGCTGTGGAAGCAGCGGGGAATTTAACCTACCATTCTCATCCGCCGCTTACCAAGTCGTAGTCCGAAGGACGAATACTGGTAGTCGTACGCGAAGGCGGATTGAACTAAGGGAATATCAGACTACGCCTTGATCCAACATTGAATCGGCAATTTTAATGAAACCGGCAATGTTGGCACCTTTGACATAATTGATAAATCCACCATCGGTGCCATATTTTTGGCACTGACTGTGGATCGAAATCATGATAGATTTCAATTTTTCATCCACCTCTTCACGAGCCCAAGAAAGACGCATGCTGTTCTGGCTCATCTCTAAACCGGATACGGCAACACCACCAGCATTGGCGGCTTTTCCAGGTCCGAAGAGAATTTCATTATCCAGATAGACATCTATCGCGCCCGGTTCGGATGGCATGTTCGCGCCTTCCGCTACGCAAAAGCAACCGTTGTCGACCAGAGTTTTGGCATCTTCTTCAGTAATTTCATTCTGGGTAGCACATGGCAAGGCAACATCACATTTTGCAGCCCAGGGACGCTGGCCTTCCCAATATTCACAGCTGAATTTGTCAGCGTATTCTTTGATTCGTCCCCGTTTGACATTTTTCAATTCCATGACATAAGCCAGTTTTTCATCATCAATTCCGGCCGGATCATAGATCGTTCCTGCTGAATCTGACAATGTCACAACTTTTCCACCGAGTTCATTAACCTTTTCGGTAGCGAACTGGGCAACATTTCCGGATCCGGAAATTGTAACAACTTTGCCGGCGAAAGAATCATTGCGGGTTTTCAACATCTCCTGAGCAAAGTATACCGTGCCGTAGCCGGTTGCTTCCGGTCGGATCAAACTGCCACCCCAATTCAGGGCTTTACCTGTCAATACGCCGGTAAATTCGTTACGCAAGCGCTTATACTGACCAAACATAAATCCAATTTCACGTCCCCCGACACCAATATCGCCAGCCGGCACATCAGTATTCGCACCAATATGACGTTGTAGTTCAGTCATAAAGGATTGGCAGAAACTCATTACTTCATTATCGGACTTTCCTTTGGGATCGAAATCGGCGCCGCCTTTGCCACCACCCATCGGCAGAGTAGTAAGGCTGTTTTTAAATACTTGTTCAAATCCCAGAAATTTCAGGATGCCAAGATTTACTGACGGATGAAAACGCAATCCACCTTTATAGGGACCAATGGCCGAATTAAATTCAACCCGAAAACCACGATTAACCTGTACTTCCCCCCGATCATTCCGCCAGGGAACGCGGAACATCAATACCCTTTCAGGTTCCACAATGCGATCTAAAATATTAGAATGCAGGTACTGAGGGTTATCCTGGATGTAATCCCACAGGGAATCAACAACTTCTTTAACCGCCTGATGAAATTCAGGCTGGGCAGGATCCTTCCGGACTACATTATCCATGAACTCGTCTACAGTTTTGTACATTTCCGTAAACTCCTAAATTATTATGTGATATTTATTGTAAAAGAACTAGGTAACAAAAAGAAAATTTCTTTCAGCATACCCACGATAGAGTTTACAAAGGAATCAATATTTACAACTATAAATACCGGTCATTCACCTGATTTTTTTAAATCGATTTAGGTGAAATTATATTGATTTGTTTTTGACGATTCGCTTTGTTTATCTTGATTTCCGGGATAATTTCAGCGCGCTTATTTTCAGGTTAAATTTAATAAGTCTGGCGGAGTAGCTCAGTTGGTTAGAGCAGCGGAATCATAATCCGCGTGTCGTAGGTTCGAGTCCTACCTCCGCTACTGCTGTTTGGGGCAT
>JABMPO010000002.1 GCA_013203015.1 Fidelibacterota bacterium | reverse complement strand
TACGATTGGCCTTTGTTTCATCTAACCGGCGAACCGGCGTCGCGGTGGGAGCTTCGTGCAGAATCGCAGGATCGCGATCAATCTCGGCATCAATTGCCAGCATTGCATCGGCAAATCGATCCAACGTTGCTTTAGATTCCGACTCGGTGGGTTCAATCATTATCGCCTCCGGTACGCTGATCGGGAAATAAACCGTCGGTGCGTGAAAACCATAATCAAGTAATCGTTTGGCAATATCCAGAGCGCGACCGCCACGGTTTTTCTGATCGCTGGCTGTCAGAACGAATTCATGCATACAATTGCCCGGGAAAGCGACCTGGTATTTTTGATCAAGACGCTTCATTAAATAATTGGCATTGATAATGGCTTGACGGGTCATATCACGCAAACCTTCTTCACCCATGGATTTGATATAGGTGTAGGCCCGTACCAAAACACCAAAATTACCATAAAAACTGTGAATTCTACCGATGCTGTCAGGTGCATCGATTGTCAATTTATACTTATCACTAATTTTATCGATTCGCGGTATCGGTAAATAATCAACCAGCTTATCAACCACTCCGATGGGTCCGGCGCCTGGTCCGCCCCCACCGTGGGGGGTAGAAAACGTCTTGTGCAAATTAATATGGACAATATCGAAGCCCATATCGACCGGCCGTACAATACCGATCAGGGCGTTCAAATTGGCTCCATCCATATACATCAGTCCATCCACTGAATGCACCAGCTCGATGATTTCACAAATATTCGCTTCAAAAAGACCCAGGGTGTTGGGTTGGGTCAGCATCATTCCAGCCACGGAATCGTCTAATTGAATTTTTAAATCTTCCAGATCAACCAATCCATCCGGCCCGGACTTTACCTGTCGGGTTTGGTAGCCGCCGATGATTACGCTGGCTGGGTTGGTGCCGTGGGCACTGTCGGGAATCAGAATATGGGTTTTATTGGTATTACCCTTGCGCTGATGATACTGCTGCATCAGGAAGACCCCAACCAGTTCACCTTGTGCACCGGCTGCTGGCTGCAAAGTAAACCGCGCCATTCCCGTGATAGCTTTCAACTGTTGCTCCAGTTCCCACATCACCTGCAAGGCACCCTGAATGGTGGATTCCGGTTGGACCGGGTGCAAACCGGCAAATTCCGGCATGGCAGCTACGGCATCATTTAATTTCGGATTATATTTCATTGTGCACGATCCAAGGGGATAGAAATCCTTGTCCACATGATGATTTTTTATGGATAATCCAATATAATGCCGCGCTACTTCCGGTTCGCTGATTTCCGGCAGTTTGGGTTCCGTCTGACGCAAAAATCGTTGGTCAAATATTTTTTGCAGATCGAAATGAGGTACGTCCGAAACGGGCAGGTTAACACCTACCTTACCGGCACCACTTTTATCAATGATTAGATGTTCGCTCATTTTCCCCGCCTAGATTATACGGTTAATTTTTCAAGTTTGGTTTTAATAAGTTCCCGGGCCAGGTCCAGTGCAGCAGGTAATTTCTGGACGTCCTTCCCCCCAGCTGTGGCCAGATGAGGTCGCCCACCGCCACTGGCACCCATGGCCTGGCCGATCGCTTTGGCGAACTCACCGGCTTTTAAACCGGCTTTGATCAAATCCGGGGTAATCACCACTACGGCTCCGGGCTTCCCACCCATTTCGGCGCCCAGGACACCGATCCCTGAGCTCAGGGCTTCCAGTAGTCCGTCGCCGCGAGCTTTGAGATCATCATTATCGGTAGCAGATACCTTTGCCACTATCATGGTATAGCTGCCAATGCTGACTGCTGCTTTCATTAAATCCCGGCCACCGGATTTGTGCTCGGTTTGCTGCTGACGTTTTAATTCCTTTTCCAGTTGTTTCTTCTGATCCAGCAATTGATCAACGCGATCCGGTAATTCAGCCAGTGGACAATTAAATCGACTTTGAATTTGAGCGGCATTGGCCGCCAGATTTTGAACATAATCGACGGCACCGGCACCGGTCAGGGCAACAATTCGCCGGACTCCGGCTGCTAAAGCTGATTCTTCAATGATCTTGAAAAATCCGATGTCCCCGGTGCGACCAACATGGGTTCCGCCGCATAATTCCATTGAGTAATCAGCGATTGTTATTACTCGAACCTGATCACCATATTTTTCACCAAATAAGGCTTCGGCCCCAGCTTCACGAGCCTCGTCATAGGATTTCAGATCAACCTGTAGTGCGGTGTTCTTACGGATTTCACGATTAACAATCGTCTCGATTTCAACAATCTGTTCCGGCGTTACCTTTTCAAAATGAGTCAAATCAAAACGCAGGTGTTCGCGGTTAACTAACGAACCAGCCTGATGGACATGATCGCCTAATACCTGCTTCAGGGCGGCATGCATTAGATGAGTGGCCGTGTGATTACGACGGATGGCATTGCGCAGTTGATCATCAACGGTAGCCGTTACGGTTTGATTTACGGCGTCTGTCGCAAATTTCCCGCTACACTGATGTACAAAATGCTCACCATCTTTCCAGGTGTCAACAACCTGGAGATCAATTCCAGTGCCGGATATTTTACCAATATCGCCCACTTGTCCACCTGATTCGGCATAGAACGGTGTCTGGTCCAACACGACCAAAATATTATCATCCTGCTGAGCCCAGCGTTTTAGTCGGGCATTAGCAGTCGTATTGTCATAACCAATAAATTTGGAATCAGGACCATCGCTTACAATTTGCCAATCGATCTTCTGATTACCGTGCTGAAATTTCCCGGCCGCTTTGGCCCGTGCTTTTTGCTGTTGCATGGCAACAGCAAAACCAGCTTCATCAACTTCCAGCCCCCGTTCCCGTGCCATCAGCTGGGTCAGGTCCAGCGGAAAGCCATACGTGTCGTAAAGCCGAAAAGCCTGGTCGCCGGGGATTGTGTCAACACTGAGACCGGCAACGATTTTCTCAAAATTGTTCAAACCGCGATCCAAGGTTTCGTTGAAAGATGTTTCTTCAGACCGGATCACATTCATAATCTGCTGCAATTTTTCCGGTATTTACGGAAAAGCATCGCCCATGATTG
>JABMPO010000364.1 GCA_013203015.1 Fidelibacterota bacterium | reverse complement strand
GCCGCTTCCTGGCCCCGGAGATTTTCACTTAAATCGCGGCCTTCGAGATAATATTTTAGTGCAGGTTTGGATTTGGTTGTGATTGGGATCTTACTGGCGTCATGATCGGAGCAGCCTGTAAATAAACTTAAGATTAAACCGATTAATGCAGCAGTGTGCAGAATATTTTTATTGATCATGAATTTCCGTTTCCAAATGGTTTTTTGCGGTTTAGTATTTCAATTCCTGACAATCGACTCGCATATTCCCTGCTGCCTCTATCTTTAACACCTCTGAATTTAAAAATAAATGATGTTAAACTCCAAGGTAGCCTTGGGCATTTGCAGCTGACATAAGATTTGGGTAGTTAACGCACACCTTCTCGTCCACCGTAGTTCCAATTCTATTTGACGAAGGTGGATTATCTAAGATCATTTCCATTGCGATAATTGGTGCCAGGTGCTCTAATTCCTGATTAAAATTGCCATCTGGGCCATGGTCAGCAGATTTTTCTGTTCAAGCTGTTTCAGGATGGCATTGATAAAACCGCTGTCGTGTTCTATAGCTTTGCCAAAGCTGTAAACTAATTTTACTATTGCTTCATCATTCAGTTCGCCCAAGTCCAATCCAATTCCAATCAGATAGAATTTGATCAGAGCATAGTTTAGAGTAAGGTGCACAAAGGCCTTAAAAATCTGAGACCAATCCTTATCAAAAAGAGGAAATTGTGTCCGAAACAAATAGTTAACACAGTAATTTTCCAGCAAGTATTCCTTTTTGGCCATGAATGGGAAGTAAATATTATGGTAACCGGCAGTAAATCGTACCAATGCCTGATCGTCCCTATCAAAACCAATACCTGCGAGCATCTGCTCGTGACAATCCCTGAAAGTAGCGATTCCTGTGCCGCGCCGCAGCTTTTCGTCAACAATGCTTTTTAGTAACTGCAGTTGCCGGGTTGTATTCACCGGGATTTGCGACAGATTTCCGGCTATACCATCGAAGCAGCGCAATTCATCAAATTCTGCTATTATTGCAGGCGTCCCAATTGGATTTCCCTCATCGATTGCCGACTGCATTTTACTGCTGAACATACCCAGGACAGTCAACCGATCGGGCAGGGATAATCGCCTGTCTTGCATCAATGATATGGAAAAATCTTGCAGTGGTTGGTAATACTGGGCCAGCGGATAATCACCCGGTTCCTCCAACTTAATCGTATTGTTCAGGGCAAACCGGCTGTCCAGTTCCAGTTCCCGCTCAACAAACCGGATTCCCCCGGGATTCAGCAACGCCCGACGAGCTACTTCCGGGCATGATATTTCGGCTGATCCCTCGAGCATTCCTGCAAAACTATTAAAAACTCGCGGATAGGTCAGGCAAGTCTGGGATAAGGAATCCACCCCTAACTGTTTTTGCAGGATACACAAGCACTCAGTAGTCAAAAAAGGACATTTCCGATCATCAGTCAGATTGATCCTGCCAAATCGGGCTTCGGTTTGATCTTTGGGATTTGGCTCTACAAATTCATCGATTCGCCGACGCAGCTCCGGGTCTTTTATCCGGGTATAATTCTCGAAGGTGGCCCGATCGAGGTAAATCTGCCACTGATTGCAGCAGGAATCTTCACAATCGGAACCGATACAGGTGAAATCGGCGAAATATTCCGGGCATCTGATTTTTTGCTTCATACTGACGGATAGCCTGTAGTTGGTTTTAATACCATATACAATCTGGTACAAATTCCCTGCCATAAAACGAGGACCATTAAAAATAGGATGGCCGGGAATCTAATTTCGCCACCGCCTATACTCTACCCCAACTCTCGACCCGACTATTATCGGAATTGAGAGTTGAAGCCGGACAATTAGCAATTGATACCCAGCACTGGAATCTGCTAACCGGCCAGCCAACAGCCGACAGTGGTGATCCATTATCTGCTCAACCGCTTACCTCCGCTTTCTGGTTTGCCTGGGCTTCGTTTTTCCCTAACACAGAACTGGTTAAATAAAACCCATACCAATCCCAAGGCCAAGATTCATGCAAACTGATGCCCAATATTTTAATTAAAAAATAGCAATAGGATTTTTCCTGATTTCGACAATTAAACAGCCTGAGAAAAATCTTTGGTAAAAAGCCAGGCCGAATTGCTTCTTATAAGAAATCTGTTTGCAGTCTCGCATTAGCGAAACAAGTTGATTTCTTGTGGCAATTCTGTTGCAGGTTTAGATGATTTTTCTCCAGCTGCGATTTTTTGGTTCTTTTGTATCATGGACAAAAGAACAATAACAATGTAGTATCAGCCCAGCGTTGGAATCTCCCCACCGGCCAGCCAACAACCGGGATCGACTCTCCATGATGCTACTGACTTCAATTACGCCGAAACGGAATTCAAGCTCACAGCTCACATGAATGAAGGTACCTTCGCTTCCGAAAATGCCTGGGGCGCTTCCTGGGATAATCTGGCGCCGGGTATTCCTATCGAAATTATGGCTGATGACGTTTCCAGTACCAGTCCTGAAATCGGAATTATGTGGCAGCAGAATGACGAAGATGATTTATTCTATTACTCATTATACAAATCCGAACTTTCCGGTGCCTATGGTGAACCCTTATTGAGTGGTCATGGGTGGTATAACTACGTCGATAATCAAGTCGAGTATATCGACCCAGAAGTGATACCGGGCATTACCTATTATTATGTTGTCACAGCCACCGATATACATGGCAATGAAAGCGGTTTTTCGAATGAGGTTTCCGCACAGGTGGAAATCGTCGGTGTGGATGAATTATCCGGAGTTCCGACAGAGTTTGCCCTACACCAGAACTATCCCAACCCCTTCAATCCCAACACGGTCATCCGCTATGATATTCCGGCAGCAGCCTATGTCACCATCACAATCACCGATCTGCTGGGCCGGGAAGTCCGGCAGTTGGCCGCCGGAAAGCTGGAGCCGGGTTGGAAATCGGTCACCTGGGATGCCACTGATGCTACCGGCAAACCGGTGGGTGCCGGGGTCTATCTCTACCGCTTGACAGCCGGTAGTTTTGTTCAAACTAACAAAATGATCCTGCTAAAGTAAGGAAAATTTATTCATCGCTTACCAAGCCAAAGTTCTAACGAACGAAGGCTGGTTGATCCGATATCCATCGGACTTAGATGAATGATACTGTTAAAATAGATTGTAAATGAAAACGGGCTGGTCAATCGGACCGGCCCGTTTTTAATGAACATAATATATAACTGTTACGGTGTCTGCCCCTTAATTAACAAGCCAGTGGTCATCCCGAAGATGCTCAACAGGAACAACTAAGCGACTTTTGCGTTTCAGTCCGTTGGCCGACAGAATTATTGTTTTTCATGCAGTAATTTTGACAGTCCAAAAATGGGGGGGAGTTAAAATTTTCAGAATAACTACATTATCAAAATATGATACGAGAGGATTGAATAAATGGATAGAACAGAATGGGTAAAAACATTATTTGACAGTATTGACCGGCAGGATAACGACGCATTTCAGGCCTTCCTGGCGGACGAGATAGTTTTCAGGTTTGGAAACGCGGAATCCGTTAATGGCAAGCTTGCTGCGGGTGATCTTGTAAAGGGGTTTCTGGAATCCATCAAAGCAATCAGTCATGACGTGCTTGAATCATGGGTTGAGGGTAATACTGTAATCTGTCACGGCCGGGTCACCTATACCAGGCACGACTCGAGTACACTGACCGTTCCATTTGCGAACATCCTGAAAACAAATGGCCGCTTAATCAGTGAATACCTGATCTTTGTTGATGTATCAGAATTGTATAAAACTGCTTAACAAAAGCCAGAAGACCGTGGTCTAACACCCACACCTTGGGCTGGTAAAATAAATTATATCTACTTTGTGTACTCTTGGTGACTTAGTGTTTAGTAATTATTTCCGCTCAATCGCCACCCGCACTGCCATGTGATCGGAATAGCCACCTAATAGCCGGTCTCCTGCCCAGAAACGGAAGGGATAACCCTGGTAATCGCCTTCCTGCTGGCGGTATTTTGGTCCATCGATTATCGTGATTGAATTTTCCACAATACCCAGACCTTTATCATCGGCCAGCCCTGGGCTCACAATGATCTGATCGATGTTCTTATCAGTGCCCCGGTATTTATAGGAACAACCATTTTTCCGGCCTTCAAAAGGCTCCATCAGATTCCAAAGCAGGGCCGCCTTGGCTCCACCGACCTGAGCTGACGGGCAGCCGCCACAGGATTCTTTCATCGCAGCAGTGTCACCACAGTTTGCCATATCGTCCTTCACCGATGGTCCCGGACGCTTGAAAGTGGTACCAAGATAGTTTTGAACCGATGGATCGCTGGGTTCATCATTCAAATCACCCATGACTAGAATTTCAGCTCGGGGATCCTTTTTTAATAATGCATCAATCCGAGCCCGCAGGATTCGGGCGGTTTTCACCCGCAGCGGAAAGGTCTGCTCGGTACCACCCCAGTGCGATGGCCAGTGGTTGACGAAAATGTGCAATTTTTTCCTGGCATATTTACCGGTCACATGCAAAATATCCCGGGTGGGATTGCCAATCTCAACCTTTACTGCTTCCGATTCCACGACCCGGAAGCGCAGCGGATCGTACAGCAGGGCACAATCGATGCCCCGTTCATCCGGGGATTCATAATGGACAATGGAATAATTCCGCGCCGGATAAGCGGCATTCAACATTTCTAAAACCTTAAGGTTTTCCACTTCCGCCAGCCCCACCAAATCGGCATTCAGATCGGTAAGTACTTCCGCCATGTGGGCCAGTTTCTGATCCAGAATAACCTGGGTCATGTTTTTCCGACCGCCTATGGCGAATTCTTCGTCCCGTTTGTCAGGATCATCATCCAGATCGAACAGATTTTCCACATTCCAGAAACCCACTTTTAACGGTTCCACCGGCTGCATGCAGCCAGAAAATAATAAAGCAATTAATATTAATATAGCCAACCTGATTTTCATTTTACAATTCCTTATTTTTCCTCAATACTAAAATATTTTTCTTAGCCTGTTCGGTATTCTGCAGTTCAATCAATTCTGTTATAGGGAACTTTCAATCTCGCAATTCGTAATTTAAATCTGAGGAGCGGACGACCCCTCTACTCATCCTTCCAACCTCCTTGGTTTGGTTATGTTCGCTCCTCTCCTATTAAAATCGCCGCCCCCCGCGTAATATTCCGCAGAGTAACAATCAACTGACTCACCCCTTTAGAAGGCACTTCGGTTTCCCAGAGAATCCGGTCTGCCGACCGGTCCACAAGGATACGTCCCCCAGCCTCGCTTAAGGCATGTTGCACCTCGCCGTAGTATTCCAACGGACATTCAAGCCGGTAAATTTCTTTATGTTCATAAACGGCTTTCTTCACGGCTGTGATCGCCTGTTCCGCAGCGCCGCCATAGGCATCCATTAAGCCCCGTTTACCCAATTTGGTGCCGCCAAAAAAACGGATCACGAACACCATTCCATTTTCAATATCCGCCGACCGCAACGCATTCAGCATTGGCAGACCCGCCGAGCCCGCCGGTTCGCCGGCATCGGCCGATAACTCTTCCAATCCCTTCGGCAACCGTAGTCGATAAGCCCAGCAGATATGACTGGCGTCGTGGAATTCTTTCTTCAGTTTTTTTAGCTCATCACTGAATTCCTGCTGGCTTTCACAGGGTTGGATTATCCCGATAAATTCCGATCGCTTTTCTTTAAGCGTAATCTTGGCACTGGTGATTGGTGTTTTACTCATCCTGGAAAATGTTGAGTTTTAAGTTTTGAGTTCGAAATTCAAAGGTCATTGTTTATCGTTCTTGGTTCTTAACTAATAGTATTTTCACTGCGATCTCTGTGTCTCTGCGGCTAATTATCATTTCTTCCGGTACGACACTTTAACCGGTACGCCTTTTAAATCGAAATACTCTCGCAGACGATTTTCGATATAGCGCTTATAGGCGGTGGGAATCAGTTTCGGGTAATTACAAAAAATTGCCAGCAAGGGCGGATTACTGCTGACCTGGGTTATATATTTCAGGTTAATCACTTTGCCCCGCACGGCTGGCGGCCGCAGATTACTGGTAGCAGCTTGGAGAAATTCATTTAACTCACGGGTTGGAAGTCTCTGCTGCCAGACTTGATATACTTTGTCAGCCAGTTCAAGGATTTTTGACACCCGCTGTTTGTTCAGCGCCGATATGTACAGAACCGGATAATGCTGAAGGGCTCTAAATTGATCACCAATCGTGGTGGTGAATTCCTGCATCGAATTGGTGTCTTTTTCGATCAAGTCCCACTTATTGACTACCAATATTAACCCGCGCCCTTTTTTCATTACGTGGTTAACAATTGCCCGGTCGTGGGTGCCGAATCCCTTCTCGGCATCGATTAACACCAGCGCTACATGGCTGTTGTCGATAGCCCGTTCGGTTCGCACATTACTGTAGAATTCAATATTGTCCTGCACCTTGGCTTTTCTTCGCAAACCGGCGGTGTCGGTAAGAATGATGGTCTTTCCGTACCATTTCAGGGTCGAATCAATAGAATCGCGGGTGGTACCGGCGATGGGTGTGACGATACTTTTTTCATCACGCAGCAGGGCATTTGCTAAAGATGATTTGCCCACATTTGGCATACCGACAATGGCCAAACGCATGGCATCGATAGTCTCTGGTTCGGTAGTTCCCACAGCTGGTAAATTTAATCGCTCAAGAATTTTATCCAGCATATCACCGGTCAAGCGGCCGTGCAAAGCGGAAATTGGCAACAGAATCTCCAATCCCAGTTCATAATATTGATTTACTTGTTCATCAAGGAACATGGTATCGCATTTATTGACTAATACTAAATTAGGTTTTTCAGTCACACGCACAAATTGAGCCAAAGCCTGATCGCTGGAAGTCGGAGCGACTTTACCATCCACCATCAAAATAACCAAATCAGCTTCACCAATTGCGACCTGAGCCTGTTTACGAACAGCCGCGTTAAAAATATCCAGGTCCTCCGGAATGTAACCGCCGGTATCGATAAAAGTGAGCTGGTGGTTATTCCATTCGACTTCACCGTAAACCCGATCCCGGGTGATCCCTTCCTGGGCATCCACAATTGACCTGCGTTCCTGCAAAAGACGATTGAATAAA
The DNA here is from genome assembly GCA_013203015.1 of Fidelibacterota bacterium. Lineage (GTDB taxonomy): Bacteria > Fidelibacterota > Marinisomatia > Marinisomatales > TCS56 > JABMPO01. Next base: position 7,062 of record JABMPO010000364.1, on the reverse strand, counting down.
GTTGATTTGCCGACGTTGGGGCGACCGACGATGGCGATCACTGGCTTAGCCATTTTGAACTACCTCAAAAAATTCCTGTGGTTGATCACTAACAACCCGCACCGGTACGCCCAGTTGCCGGGACATATCCTCCAGGCTCAGGTCGTCCAATGTAACCACTCCGGTTTCACTTAAAATCCGATCGCTGAAAATAACCATATCACCCAACTCACGATCTTTAAGCTGGTTCACGATATCTTGTCCGGTGAGAAGCCCTGTCACCGTCACTGATTCCCCATAAAACTCGTTTCGAATTGGTGTATAATTTACCGTCAGGTTTTCCAACGAATTCAAACGCGGAATAAACTGCTGCCGGAAGACCGGTTCGATCAGCATTCCCGATCCCAAAGTAATTGTAAGTGGTTGGTCGATATTAATGGCTGACAAATCGAAATCTTGCTCCCAGGTATTCAGAAATTCCCGTACTTGTCCCACACCATTCTCGACCTGCGAAAAATCACCATAATAACCGGTATCGGGCAAATTAACGCCCGCCCGGATAAACCATTCATCACTGAGAAATACCAACCGCTCATTATTCGCAGTTCGATATTTCTGGTCAAAATCCCGAGCTGATATGATAAAATTGCGGGCATATTCTTCACCCACCGCCGGGATGAACGGTAAGCCATCGCGGTGTTTGGTCAAGCCCACCGGCACAATTGCAATCGACAGTATCCGGGGCTGGAAACGGTGCAGATCAGCCAGAGTTTGCTCCAGAAACTGTCCGTCATTCCAACCTGGACAAAGTACAATCTGCGTATGCAGATCGATGCCATTGGCGGTTAAAAATTCCAACTTGTCCAATAATTTATCGTCTTTTCCATACAGGAACATTTCGAGACGCTTGTCAGGATCGGTGACATGCACTGATATGTACAGGGGCGACAGTCGCTGATCTACTACCCGCTGAAGCTGCCGGGGACCCATATTGGTAAGTGTCACGTAATGACCATGCAGGAATGAAAGACGGTAGTCGCCATCACGAAAATATAATGCTTGGCGCAGACCAGCAGGATTCTGATCCACGAAACAAAAAATGCAATCATTGGCACATTTCCGAATCTTGATATCCTCGAACGTCAAACCCAGGTCGTCGTCGTAATCTTTTTCCAGCTCGTATTCCGCTACTTCAGCACCGCTCCGAAAACGAAGAGTGACCTCCTCAGTCGCGATTCTGAACCGATAATCAATTATATCCCGGACCTTTTCACCATCAATGGCTTCCAGGATATCGCCTGGCTGAAGCTCCAGTTCAAACCCTATGCTATTCGGTTCAATTGCAATGATTTTCATGGGGCGGAAATTACAGAGCAATCAGATCAAATTAATTGAATTTATTGGTAATAGTATGAAAACCAATATTCATATTTGAAAAAATTTCTTTGTGGAAACCGGAATAGAATACCCTAATTTAACCACTGGTTTCGAGCCAGCAGGATGGTATAATTAGCAATAATAAATACAGGATGAAACTGCCATGAAAAAGTCTAATTCTAAGCTCAATTATCAAACCCCTTTTTTCAGCCTAATACTCGTATTGTTGTGCCTGAGTTTAGTTCCTGTTAGCGCAGAGGTTATTTCACCCAGTCAGTATTTCGGATATCAGCCCGGTTCAGACCGGATGCTGATGGACTACGAAGAATTAATTGAGTATTTAACAAAACTCGCGGCTGAATCACCCCGGCTCGATTTACGGGAAATTGGTGAATCCCCCCAAGGCCGCAAAATGTATTGCGCCTTCTTTTCGACCGCAGCGAATATCAATAATCTGGAAAATCTGCGGGATATCAATCGACGATTGGCGCTTGATCCGGATATACCAGATGACCAGCGCGAAGTCTTGCTAAAAAATGGGAAAGTATTTTTTATGGCTGCTCTCTCCATGCATTCCGGGGAAGTCGGTCCTTCCCAGTCAGCCCCAATTATTGCTCACGATCTCGTTACTACCATAGATCCCCGGGTACTGGACTGGCTGGACAAAGTAGTCTACATGATGATCCCCTGCCATAATCCTGACGGTATGGACATGATAGTTAATCACTATAAAAAATATAAGGGTACAAAATATGAAGGCAGTTCGATGCCGGGGATTTACCATAAATATGTTGGCCATGATAATAACCGAGATTTTGTTACCCTGAGCCAATCGGACACTAAGGCAATTGCCCGACTTTATAACACCGAATGGTACCCCCAGATTATGGTGGAAAAACATCAGATGGGCTCACGGGGACCGCGCTATTTCGTTCCCCCCATGCACGATCCGATAGCCGAAAATGTGAATGAAAGTCTATGGAACTGGACCTGGGTCTTGGGCTCCAACCTGGCCACTGATATGACGGAAGCCGGTTTGGCCGGGATATCACAACATTACTTATTTGATGATTACTGGCCTGGCTCCACTGAAACCTGCAACTGGAAAGGTGTGATCGGTCTCTTGACTGAAGCCGCCAGCGTCAAATATGCCACACCGATCTTTATCGAATCGACAGAGTTGGGAGCCTACGGAAAAGGACTATCAGAATATAAAAAGAGTATCAATATGCCCCTGCCCTGGCCTGGTGGCTGGTGGAGACTCGGCGATATTGTGGAATACGAAATCGTATCAACCATGTCTTTGCTAAAAACAGCTGCCCTCCACCGACGGGAAATTCTGGCGTTTCGTAATAAGCACTGTAAAACGGAGGTTCAGCGTGGTCGGGAACAACCACCCTACTATTATATCCTCCCCAGGAAACAACACGATCCCAGCGAACTTGTCAAACTGGTCAATCTACTAATTGAGCACGGTGTCAATGTCTATGAATTAACCGAACCATTCACCAGTGCAAACCGAATCTTCACCTCGGGTGATCTGATCGTCCCCCTGGCCCAACCCTACCGGCCTTTTATAAAAGAAGTGTTGGAAGCCCAGGTATTTCCCGTGCGCCATTATACTCCCGGCGGAAAGATCATTAAGCCCTATGATATCACCAGTTGGTCACTACCGCTCCATAATGGTGTAGCAGCTGTTGAAATTGATCAATCCCCATTTGAACCACCGGCCTTTACGCAAATTGTATTTCCATTCAATTTGAAAGCAGATCTGCCAAATACTTTCCAAACCGTTATCCTGAATGCCAATTCTAATGAAAGTTATCAGACTGCTTTTCAGGCGAAAAAAACCGGCTTGAAAGTAGAACGACTGATCAAATCGATGGTAATCAATGAAGTAAATTATCCCAGGGGTAGCTTCCTGATCCACCGGAACAATAATAACAAGTCCAAATTGAAGCTGCTGCTGGACGGATTGCAGGTAAGCCCTGGCTTCGTGATTGATAAAGTAAACTTTCAATCAGAACCCGTCGTAATTCCCCGCATCGCTCTAGTGGAAAGTTATTTCCACGATATGGATGCCGGCTGGACGCGCTATGTATTTGACAGCTATAAAATACCCTTTCAGATTGTTCGGCCGGGAGACTTCAAGACAACCGATTTCGCTAAGAAATTTGATATAGTAATCTTTCCCAACGAGAATGTCAATGTGTTGGAAAAGGGTAAATATAAATCAGATGGTGAATATTTTGTCAGTGCCTATCCACCGGAATTCACGCAGGGGATTGGTGACGAGGGCAAGACGCAGCTATTGACTTTCTTGGACCAGGGTGGCATCATTATCGCCTGGGGTGGCTCAACGAAATTATTCGGTGGGCAACTGGAAATCAAACGCGGTAAGGATGAGGTCGAGGAGTTCCAATTACCTTTCAGTGATAAATCAGATAAATTACGCAAAGCAGGTCTCTACTGTCCCGGTTCGCTGATACGGTTAAAACTGCTTGGAGACCATCCGATCACACTTGGAATGGAACCGGAAATTGGTGTATTCTCTCGTGGTAAACCGGTCTTCGCCACCAGTTTTCCTAATTTTGATATGGATCGCCGGGTAATCGGGAAATTCCCGGAAACGGATATCCTCCTGAGCGGTTATTGTGAGAATGAAGAAAAACTTGCAAATCAGGTTGGCTTAGTCTGGTTGAAGAAAGGTAAAGGGCAACTGGTACTATTCGCCTTCAATCCCCAGTTTAGGGCTTCCACCAGTGTATCCTATAAACTGCTGTTCAATTCAATCCTCTTACCAGCCCTGGATTAACTGGTGGAACCGCAAGCCGAAATCTAACTGGGTATGCTTGCAGCACTCGAACAACTGGTACTATTGCCAGGGACATTGCTGATTATCCCAGTGATCTTTGGTTATCTGGAACTGCATTATCGGTTCTCGCATTTCCCCTTCAGTCGCTACTTCCGGCGGGAACCGGAGATTCTCGTTGACGCTCCCCATCGTATCAATCCAGGTCAAAAACTTCCCCTGGTAATTATAATCAAAGACGCCAATAAATTTCCGGTACAATTGCTTTCAGTTTCAATCACCATCAGATCCGATTCCGGTAACCGGATTCACCATGAAATCGATTATAACCGGCTGATCAACCAATTCTGGTTTGAGGATTGCCGGGAACTGAATATTGGTGATTTAAGCGGGCCAATGGCAATAACCGTCAAGATCGATTATTCCGTTAAAGGACGCCGAAAATCGGTTGTCAATCATAATGTTGCCACATCTCCCCCCTTCCCGCTGCTAACCTATGCCAGCGCTACTCCTATTCCCGGCCGACAAAATTACTGGTGGGGCGATCTTCATTATCACAGCAATTATACCGAGGATTTCGTGGAGTTCGGCGCGTCATTGGCCGCCACAAAAACCGCCGCTCGCGCCCTCGGTCTTGATTTTGTGGCTATTACTGATCATTCCTACGATCTAGATAACGAATGGGGACAGTGGGCAAAAAATGATCACCAACTGAAAAAATGGCAACGATCACGTGCTGAAATACAATCGCAAAATGAAATAGAGCCGCCACTGCTGATTCCAGGTGAAGAAGTGACAGTCAGAAATACTAAAGACCGTAATGTCCATTTGCTGGTATTTAATCACCCACAATTTATACCCGGCTCTGGTGATGGCGCCGAAAGGTGGTTTCACAATTATTCGGAGCAAAATATTCCGGATACACTGAATCAACTTGACAATAATACCCTGACAATAGCAGCCCACCCATTTGCACACACAGCCTTGCTACAATGGCTGCTGATCAACCGCGGCTCCTGGGAAGCAGATGACATCAATCATGAAGAATTAACTGGATTGCAAATCATCAACGGCTATTTTCAACAGCGCCATGTTGACCGCTGGGTACGCCAATTGTTAAAGGGAAAACATCAATATATTTATGCCGGCAATGATGCCCATGGCAATTTTAATCATTTTCACCAGATTAAAATCCCCATGCTTTCGACCGTTCATCATCAGGATCAAATCCTGGGAAAGTGGCGAACCGGTGTCATTAAAAAGGGAAAGCTCACCCTTGATAATATAATGTCACAATTACGAATGGGGCGCTGTATCGTCAGCAACGGACCTGCGCTTGACTTGCAATTTGAAACCGCTGATGGGCAATTCACCATCGGCGATGAGATTCAACCGAGCGTCGGTGCATTAAAATTAAACTGCGCATCTTCGGCTGAATTCGGTGCGCTGAAAAATCTGACCGTGTACTACGGAGTTACCGATCAGCTATCAGAAAAAATCTTGTTTAGCAATAAATGGCAATTTAAAGAATACGATTCTAACCTGATTGTTGAAGATATTACCTGCGAGATTACCGGTTATATACGAGCCGAACTGACAACAAATACTGACCGGCGCTGCCTCACAAATCCAATCTGGATCAATCGTGGAAAATGAAAAACAGCAGCGATCAATCCAGTTAGATTTTGAACAGCAATGGTTGAAAAAATTCTCCAACGGTATTTCCAAATCCCTGCCAGCACCAATTTGCGCGCGAATAATGCGAGGCAGCGAATTTCTGACTGATGACAGCAACCGCGACTCAGTTAGCGCCTGGTCGCAACGAGCGCTGGCATTACTGGACGATAATTGTGATCCGGAAATTAGGCAGAACATCATGTCCGCTTGCGCCTGTCATTACCCTGAAGATCAACTCAGTGATCTGAAAGTGGCTTTTGAAAAAACCGGAGATATTGCTGTTCCCCATCAAATGTTGCAGAACCAATTCGAAAATTTTCTGGCTGATGTTTTAAATCTGGACCATGATACGATTGCTATGATTGTTGAAAGAGGTTGGGGTGCAGCAGGCATTCTCAATGGCAATACCATTACTGTTATAAAAATCCCAAAAAGCGGAAATCTCCGGGAATACTTCAGTACTGGTGATCCGTTACAAAAACGGCAGCTTTACTGTCACTGCCCTCGAATTCGCGAAATAATGAACGTCAATCAAACCATTTCTCGCACCTATTGTTATTGCGGTGCCAGCTTTTATAAAAATATCTGGGAAGTTATAACGGAGCGACAAGTAGAGGTAAAAGTAGATAAATCCGTACTACAGGGCGATGACTATTGCCAAATCTCAATTCAAATTGCGGAGCAATGAGGATGAATTCTAAAATTGTCCACGGAGCCTGTCTTTGTGAAAAAATAAAATTTGAAGTAACCCTGCCAACAAAATGGTGCGCCCATTGCCATTGTACCCTCTGCCGTCGTTCCCACGGCGCTGCATTCGTCACCTGGTTTGGAGTAAATACTTCACAATTTAGAATTATCAAAGGTGAAAACCAGATCAAATGGTATTTTTCATCCGCTGAATCCCAAAGGGGATTTTGCACTAACTGCGGCAGTCACATTCTATTTAAATCGACAAAATGGCCGGGCGAAACCCATGTTTCCCTGTCCAATATGATCAATCCAATTGATCGTAAGCCAGCCGGTCACGCCTATTTCGATACTCACGTGGATTGGCTGGAATTCAATGATGGCTTACCCCGTAACAACGACCCGGATTTGATCAGAGAAAACCGCTTATAACCCTAAAATACGTTTTAGTGGTTTAATAAAATGAAATATTCTTTCCTCGTTAAACCGCTCTGCTGTGTGACATTTAAAGTTGCAACGCAGGAGTGATG